>JBBRPX010000273.1:0-4312 GCA_038227505.1 Chitinophagales bacterium | reverse complement strand
TGCTATGTTAAATGTATTTAGGAGTACTTCTATTGCCACTTCAAAACTGGAGTCATCAAAAAACGCAGGTGCCAGTCTGTGAGATAAATTCCTAATTTCATCTGAAGCCATATTAATGTACTCCTTGGTATTGTTATACCATTGTTCGGCAGTGGGCTCAATATATTTTTTCATCATGCCCAGGCTTATCATACTGGTAGCAAGTATCTGGCAAACATTGTCGTGAAGTTCCCCTCCTATCTCATACCGGTCTTCTTCCTGTGTTTTAATAATGGCTTTAGTAATTTTATGTTCATACTCATTCCTTTCAGATACATCTACCGCAATTACTGAAAAGCATTGCCTTTCATTAATTACAATCCTAGTACTATAAGCTTCTACCGATATAATTTCACCTGTTTTTTTTTGGTGCTTATAACTGCCTGTAAATGTTGTTTGTTCTTTATTGGCTCTTCCAACAACCAATGCTTCTTGTATTTTTAAAATTTGATCTGTCGGTCTTATCTCTAAAATAGTCATACTCAAAAATTCCTCTTCAGAATACCCATAAAGCTCAACCGCTGCCTTGTTAACCTGTATAAATTTTAAAGTTTCCAAATCGTACACCCACATTGGTTGTGGGCTTAAGTGAAATAAATCACTGTATCTTTTTTCTGAATCTTTTATTAATGCACTATTCTTCTTTCTCTCTATTGCATAAATAATGCTTTTATAAAGCATCGCAGCATTCAGGTCATCCTTCAATAAATAATCTGACATACCTCTTGCAATTGATTGTATGCTAAATTCAATGTCTGCATAACCGGTTAGAATTAAAACAGGATATTGCGCTAAAAAACGGGCTATTTCTGTTACCAGTTCTTCCCCTCCTTTATCTGGTAATGTAAGATCCATCAATACAACATCAAAGTTATTGGTTGGTTTTGTAAGCTCCTCCAATGCCTCTTTAAAATTGTGGGCATGGCAAATAGAAGGTTGGTAAATATGTTCGGTAATAAACTCTTCAACCAATAAATAGTCTCCGGGGTTATCTTCAATTACTAAAATATGATATGGTTTTTTATCTTTAATCATACTTATTTTTTGGAAGGTAATGTTACAATAGATATCCAGAAATTTTCAATGCTGTAAATCACTTTTAAAAAAATATTTACATCTATCGGCTTTGTTATAAAACAGTTTGCATGGTTTTTATAAGACAATAAAATATCTTTTTCTGAAGAGGAGGTGGTTAACATGATGACAGGAATCTCTTTTAATGACTCGTTCTCTTTAATATACCCCAACACTTCATGGCCGTTTTTTTTGGGAAGATTTATATCGAGTAAAATAAGATCGGGCAATTCCTCCTTTTTATATTTTCCTTTTTTATCAAGAAAATCCATAGCTTCTTTTCCATCTCTGGTAACACTTAGTTTATTTACAATTTTCCCTTCCTCCAAAGCTTCCGTTATTAAAAAAACATCTCCTTCATTATCTTCTACCAGTAGTATGTGAATTGGTTTCATCTTAATAAATTGGTTTAGTAATAGTAAAAGTGAATATACTTCCTTTTCCAACTTCGGAGGTTACCCAAATATTACCACCATGCTGCTGTACTATCTTTTTACAGGTGGCAAGTCCCATGCCAGTCCCATTATATTCTACGCTTACATGAAGCCTTTTAAACATATCGAAAATTTTAAAGAAGTATTGCTCTTCCATACCAATACCATTATCTTTTATTACAAATTGCCAGTAGTTGTTTGTTTCCTTTGCACTTATAATTATTTGCGGGATATTTCCAAATGCCTGGTATTTTACTGCATTGTTAATTAAATTTAAGAATACCAGTGCCAGGGGTGTTTTGTGAGCTATTATTACAGGAAGATTATTAAACGTTATCACTGCATTTTTTTCGTTTAAAACAGCCTGTTGCATAGCCACAATTTCATTAACCAATAATTGTGTGTTTACTTGTTCTTTTGGTATTTCATCACTACCAGTATTTGAGTAGGCCAGTAAATCATTTATAAAAACACTCATACGCCCTGCGCCATCCACCGCAAAATCAATATA
The DNA here is from genome assembly GCA_038227505.1 of Chitinophagales bacterium. Classification (GTDB taxonomy): domain Bacteria; phylum Bacteroidota; class Bacteroidia; order Chitinophagales; family Chitinophagaceae; genus Ferruginibacter. The sequence continues at coordinate 2,254 of JBBRPX010000273.1, read as the reverse complement.
CTTGTTTGCTTTTTCATCTAACTGCGTTGCATAATTTTTCTTTAGCAACTGCATAAAACTTTTTATCATACGCAGCGGCTCTTTTAAGTCGTGCGATGCCAACCCCGCAAATTGTTGCAACTCTTCATTTTTTTCTAACAATCTTTTTCTAGCGTCTGCAATATCCTGTATGGGTCTGCCTTCAGATATCACAGCCATCACTTTTCCTTCATCATCAAACAATGGTTTTAGGTTAAATATTATTGTAACGAATTTACCGTCTGCATTTACATGTGTAGCCTCATACTGTATAAGCTTTCCTTTTACGGCTTCATAAAATGCAACCTTTAGTTTTTCCTGTTCTTCTTTGGAGTGGCTCCACCAATAACAATCCCAAAACTTTTTACCCACTACATCTTCTGGTTTTAAACCAGCAAATTTTAAGGCAGTGTCGTTGGCTTCCATCAAATTCCCTTCTACATCTAAAAACCCAATTAATTGATGGGTTGCATTAAAAATTCCTCTAAAACGTTTTTCGTTAAAAGACAAAAGTTTTTCAAACTTATTTTGTTCCGTAATATCCTGCATAACAACAACAGCACCATACACATTTCCCAATTCATCTTTAATTTGGCTGCCACTGCATTTAACAATGCGGTTGTTACCATTTTTAGGTGATATAGCAATTTGTTCTGTAGTTACATAACCATTTTTTAGAGCCTGATACAGCGGGACATTTTCTTTTGCAAGTGTTGTAATACCATCAACTTCAAAAAGATCATAATAAGCTGCCCATTGTTTTGCAGGCAACTCTTTTAGGGGTAACCCATGCATTTTTTCAGTTGCTTTATTAAATAAGGTGAGTTCACACATCGCATTACAGGCAACAATTCCCACATCTATACTGTTCAATAATGTTTCTAACAATGCCTGTTTTTCTTTAACAGCTTGTTCTGCATTTTTAATGGCAGAAATATCTATTTGTGTACCTGATATTAAAAGCGGCTTCCCATCTGCTGTTCGGCTAATAACCTTACCTCTGTCCAGTACCCAAACCCAATAACCATCCTTGTGTTTAAGCCTGCATTCGCAATCGTAATAAGTTTCATTTTTTTCAAAACATGCCTCTAGCTTTTTGTCGGATAATATTAAATCTTCCGGGTGTACCAAATTTCTCCAGGTATTAAAATTTATTGGCTGCAGTTCCTGCAATGTATAACCTGCAATGGCTGCCCACCTTTCATTATACACCGTTTCGCCGGTTTCTATATTCAATTCCCAAGTGCCTGCGTTTGTTCCATCCAACACATTTTTCATTCTTTCCCTTTCGTTGTACAACGCTATTTCAGCTAATTTGCGGTCATTAATATTTTCAATTTGAGATACAAAATGTTTAATACTTCCATCAGCATGTAAAATTTTTGAAACACTTAAATTTGTCCAGATAATTTCTCCGGTTTTTGTGTAATACCTTTTAGCCATTTGGTAAGATGGTATTTCATCCTCTGTTAATTGTTTTAAAAAGGCTAAATCTGTTTTTAAATCATCTTCATGTGTAATATCCTGAAAATTGCAAAGCATTAATTCTGCACTGCTGTAACCCAGTATGTTGCAGAGACTTTTATTTGCTCTTAGCCACTCGCCATTTAAACCAACTAAAGCTATACCAATAGAGGCATATTTAAAAGCTGCACTAAATTCCTGCTCACTTGCCTTAATAATTTCAAGCAGTTGTTTTTCCTTATCCCTGCTTACTTTTTCTACCGTTAATTTTTTAACATGCCTCATGTTTAAAAGCACTAACAGCACTGTCATCAATACTAAAAAAATAAACCCTACATAATTATATCGGATTATATTTTTTTGGATAATATTTAAATTTAAAGCTGCTGCTTCAAGGCTTGAAATGATGGATGTATATAATTGTTCTTCTTCGTTACCTGACTCCAAAAGTGCAAGATCGGTGGCAGCTATTTTTAAAGAATTTTTTTGGGTGAAAATCAAATTTAGTATAGCCACCTGTTCATCCAGTTTTAAGAACGTTTGCCTTATACTATTTTCATACTGTGCAAAAAGTACACTTTCTTTTTGTGTAGAAAAAATGATATGCAATGATTTAAAATACCCGAACACCGCATTTTTAGATTCGTTGTATTTATACAGATAGTTTTTTTCTTGTTTTATTTGATAACCACGTTTTTCTTTAACCGCTGTTAAATAAGATATATGGCAATAATTGATATTATCAATAATACGTTCAATTTTTATATTTTCT
>JBBRPX010000272.1:0-4320 GCA_038227505.1 Chitinophagales bacterium | reverse complement strand
TAAAGTGTTTCTCGTTTGCCATTGATTAACAATGTTGCAGGAAAAGTAGCTATTTGATATGGTTGTTTTGTGCTGCGTACCACATCGAGTATTTGTATCAAGCCCTGTACGTCAGCCTCGGTTAACGATTCAATTAATGGATGATTAATTACCTTGTTTGTTCTGCCTAAAAGGTTAAGCATACCATCATTAATGAGCTCTACAACATAATTTTGTCCTTTTACAATACAGATAGCAACCGGGGCATTCATAAAGAGCTGATAAGCTTTATCAATTCTCTCAAAATTCGCAACTCTTTTATTAGCGATGATTTGTTCAGTTATTTCAACAGAACATTGTATGATGTAAATAACGTCGCCATCATCATTTAAAACAGGTCTATTAACTGCACTCCACCAACGCTCAGCAAACCCGCCATTTTCATTTCGCACTTCATATCGTTGTACATCAAGTGTATGTTTCTTTTTATTGTTAATCACAGATTCGAAAGATGAACGGATGGCGTGCTCACCCGCTAGCGATAATAGTTCTACGCTTTGAGGAAAGGCTTCAAAAAACGGTTTATTTATGACGTCGTTTTTTGAAAATAAATGAGGTTGTACATTTATTAATTCTTGTGTTACAGCCAATACTGTATAATCTGGCGCATCTATTTTTATAAGGATATTGATGCCAGGTAAAGCCTCAAATACACTTTCAAAATCAACAGCTTGTGCCTTCATAAACGTAACATAATTTGAATAAAGTTAGTTACACTTTTTATATCAATTAAAAGTGTAGCGAGATAATTTTTTAAAAGACTGAATAGGTATTTCTTTTCTATAAATTATAGCCAAGTCTCGTTGCTATTTCAACCGGCAATTTTGGTAATTTTCTTCTGTCAATTAAAAAACTGTTTAGTTGCGAAATCTCTTTAAAAATGTAGTGCTTGTCCATTGCGCCCTGAAGGTAACCTGCACCTGTACTGCCGCCTGTACCTATGCGTGTACCAATCATTCTGCGAACCATATTTATATGCCGGTAACGCCAGTTTCCTAATTGGTTATCAATTTCAAGTAAAGTATCCAATAACTGAAAAGGCAACTCCAGCATCGGATAACCTCTATACAACATTATAAACAAAGCCGAACGGCACGCTTCGTTGCTTAATGTTCGTTCTTTATTTTCTGTTTCTTCAAAAAATATTTTTCTGAAATGTTCAACATTTACTTTTTCACCCTCCACCAATCCTTCATCATAAACATTTTCATAATCTTTCCAAAATGGATGAATATTTTCTCTGACAGGTACCGTTCTTTCTACCGACGATGTTTTATAGTTTTTCCATAATTCATCTTCTTTAAAAAACGGCATTCTTTCCAGCCATTTGTTTATTAATTCTAAAACGGTGTTGCCAGCCTCAACTCCTTTTATAATATCAATTTCTTGCTGTTTAAGTTGCGAGGTGTAATAATTTTGGCCATGTCGCTGTTCAAACTTTAGCCCCAGTTTAGCTTCTATTATTTTAAACTGCCAGCTTTGAAAACCCGATGCAGGTCTAAGCATATCTCTAAAATCAAGAAAATCCATCGGTGTCATTGTTTCGAGTATATCGATCTGCTGTACCAGAACTTTTAAAATGGTGGTAACTCTATGAAGCCTGTGCACTACTGTTTGCAAATCGGTTGAGTTATCATCCATGGCCGTTTTAGCCATAATCTCTATTACTGAATTTACTTCAAATAATATTTGTTTAAACCAAAGCTCATAGGCCTGGTGTATTATTATAAAAAGCATTTCATCATGGGCCGGTTCGTTGCCTTCTTTAAAACTTACAGGTGTCTGTGCCTCTATAATTTTATTGAGTTCTAAATATTCGCTGTAATAAACCGGGGGTAGCTTCATATATTTTTCTTAACTGTAAATGCTGATTGTTACTGATATTAAAGGTGCGAGAGTCCTAAAATATGGGGGCACTAAAATATTATCTTATTAAAACACTGGTACCTTTTTCAACGACTCTCGTACCTGTTTCGCTGTTAATGTAATCCAATGTCCATACATATGTACCAGGGTCCTGCGGTATTCCTTTTAACTTACCATCCCATTTATTTAGCCAGCTGTTACTGTAAAAAACACGCTGCCCCAGCCTGTTGTAAATGCTGAAATTTAAGTTAGTACTTTTGTATGCTTTTAATGGATACAGAAAATCATTCAATCCGTCGCCATTGGGGGTAAAAGCACTAGGTACAGCTATAAAACAACTATAAACAACCTGCACAGGTTTCGTAATCGTATCATAGCATCCAAAATTATTTCTAATGATCAATTGAGGTAAAGCATTGTAATCACTAGCATCTAAAGGAATAAATGCCTGTGGGGGAGGGGTTTTTTGAGAAGAAATAGTTCCGTTTTTAAAGTCCCATTGGTAAGCTGTAATGTTACCAATACTCGTGTTGGTAAAGGAGGCTTTTTTTTGAGGACATATAACCGGTGTAACCTCAAAATCTGCTTTTAAGTAGTTATCAAATATAATTTGTTGTTTGCTCGTGTCAGAACATACCCCATTACTCACAATGAGGGTAGTAGTTTTAGGTTGAAAATTTGTATAAGAAATAACAGGGTTTTGAGTGAAGTTATCTGGTGCTGACCCAAACGTCCAATGCCAACTATTTACCATGTTAGAGCCATTGTGCGTGTATTTAATTGTATTCACTGCACAGGTGTAAGCTATAGCTGCAACAAAGTCTGCATTTACTGTATCCTTTATTGTAAATGGTACATCATCAGGTAACGGAGTTTGTACATCACACTCATCCAACAATGTATTTCCGTCAGGCCCTGTTTTAAGATTGACTTTAAAATTTCCCCCTACCTGCAATGGCATGCTCAACTGTAAAACAATTTTATCAGCGCTCCCATCTATACAATTAGTAGTGACACCTGTTATGTTTACTGAATAAGGTCCGGTAATAAAAAAGTCTCCACCACCCGCGTCAATGCTACTGCATTTTAGTTTCTTTTTAAAAACCAGTTCAAGTGTTTGTGGACTACACCCGGGTTTTGTTAAACTATCCATTGGTGTAGGAAACAGAGGAAAAACAGTAAAACTTATTGAATCTCCTACCGGTATTAGCCTGTCACAATTGTCTTTTAAAGTATTACCATCTGTACCATTGCTGGCTTTTACTTTATAAACACCGGGTGCTAACGGACTTGCCAAAAATATAGAAACTGAATCCATATCAAAGCCTGCACTGCATTGGTTTGAAATTGCGCTTGTAGGTGTAAAAATAATTCCATTTGCATTCACTACTTTAAAGTCTGATCCGTCCGCGGCAAGACTGGAACATTTTATTTTTTTATTCGTTTTTATTTTTATCTCTGTGCCATCGCAAGGAGCTTTTGCGTCCGCCAAATGGGGGTCTAAAGGATCAGTTATGCTTGCAGTACCGCCTCCAAAAGAAAGTGTATAACCACTTTGCGAATCAGAATAATGGCTTATCATTAAAAGGTAATTATGACCTACAACAATTGTTGGCAATGCTGCAAACCTTGGCTTATTATCTGCAGGCAATGAACTACATTGTATAAAATTTACGCCATTGTTTGCGGTGCCAGTTGTACCCGAAGAACCACTCCAATTACCTGAAACAATAATATTTCTATTCGTATAAACTGCATTTGGATCAAGACCTGTTACATCGTACAATTGCCAGTCATAATCATCCGCTAAATCATTAGGTGTAATTGTAAAACCAAAAGTGCCGGTTTGATAGCAGGTAAATTTATACCAAAAAGGATTTTTGTCTGCATAGGTAGTTCCGTCTGTATCACAACCCGGAACAAATAAATTACTGTTTGTGCATATTGGAACGTTTTGCTGAAAAAAGGAAGCTGTTCCACAAACAGGAAACGCCGTCATTGCAGTTTGGCCAAGCGTTGTGCATTGTGCATAGCAAATTTGGGAGACGCAAACAAAACCAAATAGAAATAAAAATAATTTCATCCTCATAATTTGTAAAGTTATTATAAAAGATGTTGCATGTAAATATTAGCCTGCTCGAGATTGTTAAATGACAACGATTTGTAATTTTAAGTAATTTGTATAAAAAGATTACTATAGATCAAACTTTGGCTTTTCTTTTTGCAATACAAATTCAATTCGCTAATTTCCTTCTTTCTATCAATAAAAGTAATTTGAAATAAAGCGAACATGAAAATTATAGAATTAAAGGCACTAAGAGGTCCTAATTATTGGAGTATACGTAGAGGTAAGTTGATACAAATGAAACTTGATCTTGAAGAAATGGAGCAAAGGCCAACCAATAAGATAGAGGG
>JBBRPX010000271.1:0-4350 GCA_038227505.1 Chitinophagales bacterium | reverse complement strand
TAAGCCTCTGTTGCCGCCACCATAAATAACATCAATATTTTTTTCTGCCAGCATTTTTCCAAGTACTCTGGTGTGTTCTTCATACAATGGATTGTTACCAAGTTTACTTCCACAAAACACTGCAATTGCTTTTATACTCATTCTTTCCCTTTTATAAGCGTGCAAAATCATTAATAAATCTTAATTATGCCAAAATTTTTTGCTGAATATTTTATTTATTTCTTAAAAATAAAAACTACACTATTAGTATGGTTTTTTAATGTTTGATTCTTAATGGAAATAATATGATTACAAAATTTGCAAACCTAAGTTTTTAAAAGATTGTAATTTATCATCGTTTGTATTTAGCTCTGTAATTATTATATCCACACTTTTTGTGTCACAAATTCTTATTCTTTGCGTGGTATTTATCTTTTCAGAAATCGTTAAAAGCACTGTTTTTTGTGAAGATTCCATCATGGCTTTTTTAACTTGCACTACTTCCCAGTCATTGTCTGTAAGCCCATGTGCAATATGCAAGGCATTAATTCCCAAAAAACAAATATCAGCTCTTATCTGTCTAATTTTTGAAATAGCTTCACCACCAACAGTTATCTGAGAGCTCTTAGATATTTTATCACCTATTAAAATTATTTCGATATTTTGATGGTGCATATACTCAAATGCCGCTGGCACACTGCCGGTAATAAATGTTGCATGCAAATTTTCTGGTAATGCTTTAGCCATTTCTATTATAGTAGTACCACCGCTAGTGAGTACAAACATTCCGTCTTTAATTAATTCCACCGCTTTTTTTGCAATAATTTTTTTGCTATCCATCGCATAAACGGATGACGAATTAAATGAATTGTGAAAAGATTTTGATAATGCACCACCATGAACTTTTATTAATTTACCGTCTTCTGAAAGCTCGTGTAAATCCCTTCTGATTGTATCTTCCGAAACTTTTATTTCTTCACTAAGGTCACCAACCAATATTCTATTGTGAAGGTTTACATTATGTAATATAAAAGCTTGCCTTTCTTTTTTTAGCATTTAATAACTGCGGATTTATTTTATTTACAATTTAATAAAATGTATTACTCAAATTTATATAAATAATTTATATACCTGCACATAACCGCAATTTTATGAGACTTGATTAGTGATATGGGAAAAATATTTTGTATTTATGCGAAAATATCTCTTAAATTTTTTTGTAGCTTTCTAATAAAAACGCAAAATAATGCAATAGTTTGCAATTTATTTTATATTTTGCTCTACCAAAACATAAGATTAATAAAGTATCTACATTTTTACATACGTAATAATTCTACTGCATCTTTTTAAATCTTTCTAATTTTTATTAACCAAAAACAAACAAACTAACAAAACTTATGACCCAACTATTTAAAAAAGGAGCTCGCCTTAAGTTTATGGTCGCCATCCTCTTTGTATTTTCAGGATTTGTGGCCATAGGGCAAATAACCTTAAAAGGAAAAGTAACCGGTGAAAATGGAAATGCTCTTTCAGACATTAACATAATATCTTCCAGTGGAAGTGGCGCTAATACCGATAGCCGAGGAAATTTTTCTCTGTTGCTCCCCAAAGCAGGAACTTATATTGTTACTGTAAGTGGAATAGGATATAAATCTTATACAAAAACCATTAATGCATCTGGAAATGAAGAAACGTTAAATTTTACAATTAGCAGAGATGCACTCGGTTTAGATGAAGTTGTAGTAATAGGCTCATCGCTTACACAAACACGAAAGCAACTGGGCAATACAATAAATTCAGTTACCGGGAAATCCCTCACAAACTCCGGTTCTGGCAACCTTACAGCTGCATTGCAGGGTAAAGTGCCAGGTGCACAAATAACGCAAACCAGCGGAGATCCATCAGGTGCTATTTCTATAAGAATGAGGGGTACAGGAACCATACAGGGATCTAGTGAACCGTTGTATGTAATAGATGGTGTTATAGTAAGCAACGAAACAAGAAACGTTACCAACCCAAACGTAGATGCAGGTGCAAGATCAGAAATTGGTACAAACAGAATGGCTGATATTAATCCAAATGATATTGAAAAAATTGACGTAATACCAGGCGCAAGTGCAAGTGCTATTTATGGCAGCCGTGCTAGTAATGGGGTTGTATTAATTACTACCAAGCGAGGCAAAGCAGGGCAAATGAAAATTGATTTTAGCACGAGCCTAATCAGTAATTCGCTGCGTAAAAAAGTATATATAAGTACTTATGGGAAACAATTGGGTACTGCAGGCTTAAGACTCGGAAACATAAGTAATGCAGGTACTTCGCCAACACCCTACACAGGCGGAACTGTTGTATACACGCGACCTGACGGTGCAGTACGAACATTGGCTACAGATGCAGTAGATGTTACACGCTACGATTACCAGGATGACATTTTTCAAACAGGAATTGGTACAGATAATTATTTATCTGTAAGCGGTGGCACAGATAAAACAAAATATTTCTTATCAGGCGGTTATTATTTTAATGAGGGAATTATTAAGAATACAGATTTTAAAAGAATAAATCTTAAAACGAGAATTGAGCAAACAGTAAATAAATATTTAACGATAATTGGTGGCGTTGCATTCTCAAATAGTTTTGCAAACGAAAAACCAAACGGAAACGTTTTTTGGAGTCCGATAAACTCTGTAAATATTACCAATAATATTTTCAACATAAAAGACAGAGATGCAGCAGGAAATTTAAAAGGAGTGGAACCAACAAGGGTAAATCCGCTAAGCGTAATAGAAGACATGCAACTTACACAAGCGGTAAATAGAACGATAAGTGATGTTCAGTTTAAGATTCGACCTGCAACAGGGTTGAGCATCGATTATATTTTAGGTATCGATAATTTTAGTCAGGAAGGAAGAAATTTTATTAAAAGACCGTCCTACACAACTGGTTTTCAAGGTACAGGGTATGTGGCAAATGTGCTGGTAAATACACAGCTTGTAAACAACGATGTAAATATTTCGTATCAAACAAATTTTAAAAAATTCTCGTCTCTTACAAGCACTGGGTTTAACCACCAAATGCAAAAAATAACCGGTGTTACTACCGATGGTACAGATTTATTAAATGGAATAAGTACCATTAATGCTGCAACAGCATCTACAATAAATACAAGATATACAGATGATAGGCGCCAGGTTTTTGGTGGCTATGTTCAGGAAACTTTTGGTTACAACAATATTGCATTTATTACTGCTGCCGGAAGAATTGATGGAAGTACATCTTTTCCTCAGGATACAAGAACATACTTTTATCCAAAATTAAGCGGCTCGCTAAACATAAGTGATATGAATTTCTGGAAGAAAGAGAAATTTAGCAACTGGTTTAGTAGCGCTAGAATAAGAGCATCTTACGGAAAAGCAGGAAACCTTACTGGTATTGGATCTTATGACAGATTCTCAAATTTTAATTCAGGTAATATTAATGGCGTTGCAACCTACAATTTAAGTTCTACGTTAGGCAATGCTAATATTGAGCCCGAACGAGCAAGTGAAATTGAAGTGGGTACAGATCTATCTTTCTTCAAAAATAAATTAGGAATAACTTTTACCGCCTACAACAAAAAAATAATAGGAAATTCACTTTTAGTGCTTAGAAATCTTGCACCTTCAACAGGTGGTACTGGCAGGTTTGAAAACGTTGGGGATTTAACCAACAAAGGATGGGAACTGGGAATTAATGCAACGCCGATATCAAATAAAAATTTTAACTGGAACGTTGGTTTTTCTTTGAATAGAAACAAAAATCTTGTAACAGCATCGAGCCAGGTTACACCAATATTTTTAGCTAATGCACTTGGTGCAAATTCATTTACGGTTATTGCAGGCCAACCCGTAGGTGCATTTTTTGGAAATTATTTTAAAAGAGATGCAAATAATAACATTGTGTTAGATGCAGCAGGTCGTCCTGTTGCAGAAACTGTCGGATCTACAACAACCTTGGCCACAAAAGTTATTGGCAGCCCAAGTCCTGATTGGATTTCAAGTTTTACAAATAGTATAGAGTATAAAAAATTATCTTTTAGCTTTTTACTTGATGGTGCTTTTGGACAAGATGTTTTTAACGCAGATAGAAGAACAAGGCAAGGTGTTGGGTTTGGCGACTATGCCGAAAAAGAAATAAAAGGACAAATACCAAGGGGTTATATTTTTAGTATTTATGCCACAGAAGAATGGAGAGTTGAAAGTGGTTCTTATTTAAAATTAAGAGAATTTTCGTTGAGTTACCAATTGCCAAATATTGCAAAATTTATTAAGGCTACTTCTATATCAGTAACCGGTAGAAATTTGCTAAGCTTTGATACATATGACGGTTACG
>JBBRPX010000270.1:0-4351 GCA_038227505.1 Chitinophagales bacterium | reverse complement strand
GTCTTCAAAAAGATATTCATTTATTTTTCTTGGGCTGCCATGTACCAAAAGCAGGTTCAGTTTGTCGTCATTCAATTGAAATTCTACTTTTATATGTGCCGGAAGCGTGCGCAAATAATCCCTTTCGTCATCTTTCATTATAGCGTTGGTAAAAGCGATTGAAATTTTTCCGTTGTCTTTTTCTCTTTCCGTTTTGTAGGCACAACCACATTCGTTGCTCATGCGCCCAATACCAAAATCATAATTACCCGCAATGGTTGGAATTTTTCTTTTTCGTATTTCATTCACTACTTCGTTTGGCCAAATATTATAGCCAACCAAATCGCCTAAACAATAGATAGCGTCTGGGTTTCTGCTTTCTGCATCTTTAAAAAAACTTTGCAATGCCGGCAGGTTTGCATGTACATCACTGAACAAAGCAATTTTCACTTTAAGATTATTTTATTAAAAATTTTTTTCTAAATATTAGCAGCAACTGCCACCTGGTGTGCAGCAGGCATTATCAAATACCTGCAAAATATTTTGGGGTATTGCCTGTATTAACGTGGGTACGCCACAAGCATCAGTTGCAAGGCAAGCGGTCTGTTTTTGTAAAAGCACAAAATCTTTTCCATTAAAATCAAGGTCATATTTTCCAATGGTATCAGATTGATATTCCACTTCAATTTCCAAATCAGTAATACCAAGTTTCTCCTCTGCCAAAACAATAATGTTCAAAAGTTTTTGAGGTTTTAACCGGTGCTCGGTATCATTGGCATTCCAAAGCTGAAAGTTTACAACTTTTTCCAGCCGTTCTACCCCACCGCAATCGATAAAGTGTTTGGTAACAAGTCCAACTTCGGTTACGTGAAAATGCTCGGGTATGTATTCACCATTTTGTAGTTTAAAATTTACTCCCGCTACTGTACCCAAAATTTGCTTGATTTCTGATAATTTCATTTCAATTTTTTAAATGGTTAACAACATTTTTTTTTACTATTCTCTATTTTTTCAAAAATATCTGTAAAATAGGTTTGAAGTTTATTGATGATCTTCTCATCAATACAATAACAAATTGTATTCCCTTCAATTTCACCTTTTATAATTCCTGCATTTTTAAGTTCTTTCAAATGCTGAGATACTGTAGGCTGAGCCAAAGGGAGTTCATTTACAATATCCCCACAAATGCAAGTGTTTACTTTTAAAAGATGTTCAATAATTGCAATGCGAGCAGGGTGACCCAATGCCTTTGCAAGTATGGCAATTTCATTTTGCCGATAAGTAAAATGCTCAGTTTTTGATGCCCCCATAAAGACAATTTTATATTGTAATATTACGATAAAGCTTTTGATATTTTTGTTTTTTAAAAAAGTATCTTTTCTTTAATTGGTAACCATTATTTACTAATATCAGTGTTAAGAAATCATTACCAATTATATTTCATCACAAAGCAAATGCTATAACCCTATTTTTGCCACTAAATTTTAAAATATGGCCTTTAATTCAATCTTAAAAATATTTTTACCAAAGGATAGGGTTTTTTATCAATTGTTTGAAAATGTAGCGGCAGAACTTGTAAAAATGGGCGATAAATTAAAAGAAGTAGTAAATGAACCTGATTTTGAAAAGCGTGCAAAACTGATAAAAGATGTAGAAGATATGGAGCATGTAAATGATGATTATACTCATCAGATTTTTACTGAGCTCGGCAAAAATTTTATAACTCCATTCGATAGAGAAGATATTCATTCCCTTGCATCAGCACTAGATGATATTGCTGACTACATTTATGCATGTGCAAAAAAAATAAACTTTTACAGGGTTAATCCTGATGATATTGGGATACGCAAATTTGGTGACCTTATTTCCCTTGGCTGTGTGCAGGTACATAAAGCTGTAACAGAACTACGCAACATGAAAAATATGAGGCAAATCACTGATGCGCTCGTAGCTATTAACAGCATAGAAAACCAGGGTGATGATATTTTTGATATGAGCATCGAAAGATTATTTGCTACCGAGCCCGATGCTAAAGAAGTAATAAAGAAAAGAGAGATTTACCAGGTTATGGAAATTGTTACAGACAAGTGTGAAGATGCAGCAAATGTTATTGAAAGTATTATTATAAAATACGCCTAACATAAGTCTATTTTCATATAACCAGCATTATGCAGCTGTAACTTTTAATTCTTTTTATACCTAATTCTATGGCATCCATTCTCATAATAATAATAGTACTAGCCATTATATTTGATTACATCAATGGTTTTCACGATGCTGCAAACTCTATTGCAACTATTGTATCTACAAAAGTTCTTACACCATTTCAGGCAGTTTTATGGGCAGCCTTCTTCAATTTTGTAGCTTTTTTTATATTTAGTGACCACGCTGTAGCAAATACTGTTGCAAAAACTGTTCATGCAGATGTAGTAAATGGCAGCAATGGAATGATTATCATTTTATCTGGCCTACTATCTGCCATTTCCTGGAATTTGCTTACCTGGTGGTACGGTATTCCTTCATCCTCCTCTCATACTCTTATTGGCGGCTTTGCAGGAGCAGCAATAGCAGCAGCAGGTTTTGGCAGTATAGACACTTCCATGATCATGAAAACGGTTTTGTTTATTGTGCTGGCACCTCTAATAGGAATGGTCATTTCAATATTTATTTCCATCGTAACAATGCAACGCAACTTTTGGCTAAAGATTTCAATCATTTCAGCTTTGGTAGCCGTTTGTGTAATATTCATCCCATTTAAAAAAGACTTTGAAAGATGGGGGCTCTTAGGCTTGGGCGTTATTTTTGTACTCAGTTATTTTTATAATTATCTAAGAGGAGAATCTGCACAGCGTACACAAAACATGTATAAAAAGTTACAGCTGGTATCTTCTGCATTTTTTAGTATCGGTCACGGTGGTAGCGATGCCCAAAAGGTAATGGGGATTATTACAGTAGCATTAATTGCCGGTGGTAAAATACAAACGTTCAGCCAGATGCCTGATTGGGTACCCTTGGCATGTTATTCTGCAATTGGTCTGGGCACAATGAGTGGTGGCTGGAAGATCATTAAAACAATGGGTACAAAAATAACAAAAGTTACTCCTTTAGAAGGTGTTTGTGCAGAGACTGCAGGTGCCATTACATTATTTACCGCTGCAAGTTTAGGTGCGCCTGTTAGTACTACCCACACAATTACCGGTGCCATAATTGGTGTTGGTGCTACCAAAAGATTAAGTGCTGTTCGCTGGGGTGTAACTATAAACTTGGTTTGGGCATGGATACTTACTATCCCGGTAAGTGGGTTACTTGCAGCAATTATTTATTTTGTACTTCATGCCTTTTTAGGCAAATAATTATTTTACTTCTAAAGTACTTTGATTTGTCCTAAGCAAGGTAAAATTCACTTTCTTTGCCACATGAAATTAATACTGGTAACAGGTGGGTGTGGTTATATTGGCTCCCACACTATAGTAGATCTTATCGAAAATGGGTACGATGTTATTAGTATTGACAACAACAGCCGAAGCAACGAAAATATGCTGTTAGGTGTTGAAAAAATAACAGGTAAGTCAATAAAAAACTACAAGGTAGATCTCTGCATTTATGACGATGTTTATGCAGTATTTCAGGAAAATCCAACAATTGAAGGTATTATACATTTTGCCGCATATAAAGCAGTTGGCGAATCAGTAAAAAACCCAATGATGTATTTTGAAAACAACATCAGTTCTCTTATAAATGTCTTAAAGTGTGCGCAGGAAATGAAAATTTCAAGTTTCGTGTTCTCGTCGTCTTGCACTGTTTATGGCAATCCAGATGTAATGCAGGTTACCGAATCTACTCCTCAAAAAAAAGCTGCTTCTCCCTACGGATTAACCAAACAGATTGGTGAAAGCATAGTAGAAAATATTGTAGATAAATGCAGTACCAATGCCGTATTATTGAGGTACTTTAATCCTGTAGGAGCACATGTTTCCAATGCAATTGGAGAACTGCCTATTGGTAAACCTCAAAACCTAATACCTGCAATTACCCAGACTGCAATAGGAAAATTACCACAAATGACGGTTTTTGGTGATGATTACGATACCAAGGACGGAAGTTGCATCCGGGATTTTATTCATGTATCAGATATTGCGCATGCGCACACACTTTCCCTGAAATTTTTAGAAGAAAAAAAGGATAAAAATACCTGCGAGATCTTTAACCTTGGCACCGGAGATGGATATAGTGTTCTTGAAGTAATTAAAACATTTGAAGAACAAAATGGCGTGTCACTAAATTATACAATTGGGCCAAGGAGGGAAGGAGATGTTATCGCTATTTATGCAAACAACAATAAGGCAAAAGACCTTCTGCATTGGGTTCCATC
>JBBRPX010000269.1:0-4379 GCA_038227505.1 Chitinophagales bacterium | reverse complement strand
TAAACGTCATTTAAAAGCTCATCATCGTTGGGCCATGGACTTTCCTCAGCGAACTTTACGGCTTCTTCAACTTCGGCCTTTACTCTTTCATTAATGGTTTCTATATCTTCTTCTGAAACGCTGAATTCTGTTTTTAAAACTTTTAATACATGCTCAATAGGATCCTTTGTTTTATATTCCTCAAGTTCCTCTTTGGTTCTGTATTTTTGAGGATCACTCATGCTATGCCCTTTGTAGCGGTAAGTTTTAATTTCCAACAAAGTTGGTCCACCTTTTTCTCTCGCTCTGTTTACCGCTCTTAAAATTGCGTTGTGCACATCTTCAGGGCTCATGCCATCAACTGTATCTGCAGGCATTTCGTACGCGTCTGCCATTTTATAAATATCTAGTGTTTTACTCGTCCTTTTAACAGAAGTACCCATAGCATATCCATTATTCTCACAAATAAATACAACTGGTAAATCCCATAGCATAGCCATGTTAAATGTTTCATGCAACATACCCTGGCGAGAAGCGCCGTCACCGAAGAAACAAAGCACAACGTTTTTTGTATCCTTATATCGTTCTGCGAAAGCCAAACCTGCACCTGTTCCAATTTGTGCACCTACAATACCATGCCCACCAAAAAAACCCTGCTCAACACCAAAAAAGTGCATGCTGCCCCCTTTTCCTTTGCTGCAACCTGTTGCCTTGCCATACAATTCAGCCATACAACTTTTTGCACTAACGCCTTTTGCAATTGCTAACGCATGGTCGCGGTAGGCAGTAATAAATTTATCATCGGGTGTAGTTGCTGTCATACAGCCTGCAGCAACAGCTTCTTGGCCAATGTATAAATGACAAAAACCACGAATTTTTTGCATCCCATACAATTGACCGGTTTTTTCTTCAAACCGCCGGAGCAACAACATCATTTCGTACCAGTATAGGTAAGTTTCTTTAGAAAACTTTGTATCCAATGTAGTATAATTTAAGGTGCAAATATAGGAAATTTGAGTTTGAATTATTTAGATAAAAACAGAAGTTAATATAGGACCTGTTTAGGGTTTAAACTTGGTGCTTAATCTAAATATAATTTCTACTTTTAATAATAGAATACTTATACTTTATCTTTACCAGCTCAATGCTTCGACTAAGTAAAATAATTATTACCCATTTTAAAAATTATGACATCTCGTCTATTGAGTTTTCCAAAAACGTAGTAGGGATAAGTGGACTCAATGGAATAGGTAAAACCAATTTACTTGATGCCATTTATTATTGCTGTTTCACAAAAAGCTATTTTACCAACAACGATTCCCTTAATACAAATTTTGAAAAAGACGGCTTTAGGCTGGAGAGTAACTTTGATAATAATGGAATCGATCAAAAAATAACTTGCATCAACAGGGCTAATGCTAAAAAAGAATTTTCATTAAATGAAATGCCTTATGAAAAATTATCAAAGCACATCGGATTATTGCCTGCTGTAATTATTGCACCTGATGATGTTGATATTATTATTGGTGGAAGTGAAGGACGAAGAAGATACCTAGATTCGGTAATTTGCCAATTGGACAAAGAATATCTGCAAGAATTAATTATTTACAATAAAGTTTTATTACAACGCAACAGTTTATTAAAACGCTTTGCAGAACAGGGCAAGACTGATAATGAATTACTTGACATTATTAATCAACAATTGATTGTACCGGGTAAAATAGTATTCAAAAAAAGAATGGGTTTTACTGAAAAATTAATTCCACTCATTGAAAATTTTTACAATAAAATTGCTGATAATAATGAATCAGTAAATTTTGTTTATGCAAGTAAACTTCAAAATGAAGATTTTGAGCTTATTTTAAAAAGATCATTGGAGAAAGATAAAATAATTCAAAGAACGAGTGAAGGTGTTCATAGAGACGAAATTTATTTTACGTTAAACGGGCAGCCTTTTAAAAGCATTGCTAGCCAAGGGCAGCGAAAAAGTCTTTTATTTGCACTGAAACTTGCACAATACCAGTTGTTAAAAACTTACAAATCGTTTAGTCCAATTTTGTTGCTTGATGATGTTTTTGAAAAGCTAGATGAAAAAAGAATGCAGCGTTTGTTACATTGGGTATGCAAAGAAAATGATGGACAGGTTTTTATTACGGATACCCATAAACAACGACTTGAGAGTATTTTTGAAACACTGCATATTGATGGGCAATTAATTGAACTTTAAAATATGACAAATGGCAGAAGTATCTATGGCTGAAGCGCTTCAACAATTTTTAAATAAAAGCAAATTAAAAACAGGCGTACAGGCCATGCAGATTGAAGATGTGTGGGAAAAAATTATGGGCAAAACAATTGCAAAGTATACTGACAAATTGCAAATTGTTGGCTCAACATTATTTGTAAGTACAGTAGTAGCTCCACTTAAAAATGAGCTACTTTACCAGAAAGAAAAAATTATTGAAATGGTAAATGCAGAACTTGGCGAAAAAATTATCAAAGAAGTCGTAATAAGGTAGTTTAACTTCTTTGTTTAGAAACTTCGTATAAAATTATGCCGGTAGCAACACTCACATTTAATGAATCAAAATCAACCTTCATAGGTATCGCAAACTTTTCATCGCACACTTTCATTAATGCGGGGTATATTCCTTTTTCCTCCGCACCCATAACAATGGCAGTGGGCTCAGCAAAATTGCAATCATAAGCATTAGTAGTTGCACCCATAACACTTGCAAAGACTTTGATACCGTTTAGGTGCAGATCATCCACCGCTTTCATCAAGCTGTTTACCCTACAAACTGCAATATTTTCTAAAGCGCCTGCAGAAGTTAAAATTGCATCTTCGTTTAGAGACCCAACTCCTTTGTCAGGTATAATAATGGCATTTACGCCAAAGCAATAAGCACTTCGTGCAATAGCACCAATATTTCTTATATCTGTAATCCCATCTAAAATTATAAAAAGTGGTACTTCTCCATTTTCAACCACAAAGGAAATTACATCCTGTAAATCTTGGTATTGAATTTTAGATATTTGTGCAATACAACCTTCGTGATTGCTTACATTAAAATTATTAAGTTTTTCAACCGGAACCTTATTAATTGGCACCATAAATCGTTCTGCCAATATTCTAATTTCATCAATAGTTTCTCCATGCACGGCAGTTTGCATATAAATCCTGTCCAATTGTTTACCTTCTTTCATGGCATTAATGATAGCTGTTCTGCCTACGATTAATGTATTTTTTTTGGGCCGCTTATGTTGGTGTCTAAAATCTTTCACTTTGTAAAATTATGTTTAAATTTTTTATGCAAAAAGACCATAAGTCCGTCAACAACTTATGGTCTTCACAATTTCCTTTTGGGAAAATGATGTCATTATTTTATTCCGAAAACCTTTTTTACTTCTTTAACTGCATCCAATTTTTCCCATGTAAATAATTCTACCTTCTTCTTTATTACAACACCTGAAGGTGAGGTAAATACTTTCTCAACTTTCTCAGGTGTTCTGCCCATGTGTCCGTAAGATGCAGTTTCGCTGTAAATTGGGTTACGTAATTTTAATCTTTGCTCAATAAAATAAGGACGCATATCGAAGCATGGCATCTTCATTATTTCTTTTGCAATTTGTCCATCAGTTAAATTTACTTTAGCAGTACCATAGGTTACAACATTAATACTTGTAGGCTGAGCAACACCTATTGCGTAACTAACTTGAACCAGTACTTCCTCACATAATCCTCCAGCAACGAGATTTTTTGCAATATGCCTTGTTGCATATGCTGCGCTCCTATCAACTTTACTTGGATCTTTTCCACTAAATGCACCACCACCATGCGCACCCTTGCCGCCGTAAGTATCTACAATAATTTTACGACCTGTTAAACCAGTATCTCCGTGTGGACCCCCAATTACAAACTTACCGGTTGGGTTAATGTGATATTTTATTTTGCTAGTAAATAAATGATCGTATTTAGGATACAACGCTTTTACTCTTGGTATTACAATACCAATAATATCCTTTTTTATTTTGGCAAGCATTACTTCGTCCTTCCCAAAATCATCATGCTGTGTCGATACAACGATCGCATCAATCCTTACTGGTTTATTGTTATCATCATATTCTAATGTAACCTGGCTTTTTGCATCAGGTCTCAAATATTTTATTTCTTTATTTTCTCTTCTTACTGCAGCCAGTTCTTTTAAGATATCATGAGACAAAGCCAAAGCCAGTGGCATATAATTTTCTGTTTCGTTCGTAGCATAGCCAAACATCATACCCTGATCACCTGCTCCTTGTTCCTCTTTTTTCTTTTTATCAACGCCCTGGTTAATATCTTGAGACTGCTCATGTATAGCTGAAATAATTCCGCATGAATTAGCTTCAAACATATATTC
>JBBRPX010000268.1:0-4462 GCA_038227505.1 Chitinophagales bacterium | reverse complement strand
TAAAAGCAAATAACCTTTTACAAGCGCAGTTGTTCCCTGTTTTTAAGCTACTGGAAATACTTTTTATAGCGTATTAGTGCAAAATATAAACGTAGTTTAGCGTATTAGATTTATCAGTAAAAATACCGAGTAATTTTACTTAAGCAATTGATTGTAAAAGAATTAATTATTTAGTTAGTACAAATATGGACTGAAGTTCAAACTTGTTAAATGAAAATTGTAACTTCAACCCTAGTTTTATACTAACTCCCAATTATCAATTACTATGCAAAACAACAGTTTGATCAAAATTGCTATTGCTGATGATCATAAGATCTTCAGGGATGGGATTTAAATGGCTCTGTCCGGCAAAGAAAACCTCAGAATGCTCTGGGAAGCAGAGGATGGCAAGGATATGATGCACAAAATAGCCATAAAAAAACCCGAAGTATTATTAATGGATATCAGGATGCCGGAAATGGACGGCATAAATGCTATCCAGCTTATTCGTAAAGAGTACGAGGATATTAAAATTATTGTACTTACCATGTACGATGACCAGCAAATGATAAGCAAGATGATGGAAATGGGTGCAAATGCCTATTTGACCAAAACCACCGACCCCGAAGAAATCTATGAAGCCATACTTACCTGTATGAATGACGATTTTTATTTTAACGACCTTGTTAATAAAGCGGTAATGGGCAAGTTGATGCAGAAAAAAAATGTCCGTCAGCATTATGGAAGCAACACACCGGTAAATTTCAATGAAAAAGAACTGAAAATATTGCAGCTGCTTTCAGAAGATAAAACGACGGAAGAAATATCCAAGATCATTTTTCTCAGCCCACGTACTATTGAGACCATCCGGCAAAATATGAAAACCAAGGTTGATGCTAAAACGATTGGCGGATTGATCATGTATGGTATGCGTAATAAACTGATTGAGTAATCATGCCAACAGGAATAAATACCGGAATTTTTAAAAAGTGACTATACCATTTTTGATTGCATAAATAGCCATCCCTACCCGGCTTTTTACATTTAGTTTTGTAAACAGGGAGTCGCGATAAGCATCAATATTACGGGGTGTCAATCGCATAGCTTGCGCAATTTCTTTGTAAGTCATATCCGTACTGGCTAATTTTAAAAAATTAATTTCGGTCTCATTTAGTATAGATTTTTCCAGGGTTGAATGATTACGGAAAAGCGATGCAATTTTAAATGTAGTGTGATTTGAATAATAGTATTCACCGGTAGCTACAGTCAGCAATGCATTTTTTAACTCCGCCGGGTGAATGTCTTTTTTCAAGAACCCATTTACTCCCGCCTGTAATAAACGTATTAATGCGATTTCCGTGTCGTACATGGTAAGTATCACTATTTTTATTTCCGGATGATTTTGAGTAAGCCATTTTGCGGTCTCATACCCATCCATATTGGGCATATTAAGATCCATGAGCACAATGTCCGGCTTGCAACCATTTTCTATTTCCTGGATAATTTCTGTACCATCGCCGGCCCTGGCTATTACAGTGAACTCCTCAAAATTATTGATGAGGTTGGTAAGGGCATCCCTTAAAAGTATATGGTCATCTGCCAGGATGAGTTTATATGGTTGAATTGTTTGCATACAATGGTATTGTAATTCTAATTTGTGTGCCATTAATCGGGCTGCTGTTGATATTCAAACGGCCTTTTAATATGGAAGCCCGTTTTCTTATATTCTGTATTCCCGTGCCGGATAGAGCCCCATTAGCTCTAAAGCCTTTGCCGTTATCTTTTACTTCCATAATAAGCAACGCAGTGTCATAATGTAAGTCAATGGTTATTTCAGATGCACCGGCATGTTTTACAATATTATTTAGGGCTTCCTGTACAATGCGAAACAACACCAGTTCAGTATGTGCATCCATGAAAATCGGCTCGCCACTGACAAGGAAACATATCTTATATATTCCGGATTTTGCAAACTGGGCTACCTCAGACTCCAGTGCTTTTATAATGCCATTGTTTAAAATGATCTCACTGCTTAAGCTATGACTCAAATCGCTAAGGTCATTAATTGCTTCGCTGATTATATTTATAGAATTATTAACCTGCTCCAGGGTTTTATCGGCATCAATAAAACTAAGGGTATTTAAATGCAGTTTTGCAAATGTTAGTTTTTGACCAATATTATCGTGTATCTCACGGGATATATTTTGAAAAGTTTGCTCCTGTATCTCTAATTGCGATTGAAGTAAGGTGTTTTCGTGTGATGTTTTCAAGGCTTCAATATCTTTAAAATAAACATTTTGTTTTTGCTGGTATTTATATACAATTGTTACAATAAAGCTGATAAATAGTAACAATAGAAATGTTGTTCCAGCAATAAAAATAATTATTCCTTGTGTAGACTGATTGTACATAGACAGGCTTTTATAAAAAAAAGATGCATAATGATAATTAACATATTTGAAATAGAAAAGATGTTGTAAGAGATAATAGGGACGAAATTTTGCCTGATATAATTATGTAGCGCATAAAATGGTAAAGATAAACATGAATAAAAAATGAGGCCCGTTACAATCCAAAAAGATGGTTCTAATAAAATATTTTGATTGGGTGGATTCTTAAAAAGCTTATTATAGAAAGAGATACAAAAAAAAATTTTGCACAAATTTGACAGTGCATTTATGTGCAAGTTTGGTATGCTTGTGCGATTGAAATAAAGTAGATAACCGGCGATTAGTAAAGTGCTAATAAACAAAATTATTATTTTCTTAAATTGGTTTTTGTCGTTTAATATCTTTAAAAAAAATAGAACCCAGAAAAGCAAATCACACAATTGCAGAAAACTTTGAATGAAAAAATTGATCTCTTTTGCATATAGTGTTAAGAATACACTTATAATTGAATTAGCAGATACTAATAAACCTATCAAAGGGCAAAAAAAGAACCCTTTCATATAGGCCTTATTATTTGCTGGAATTAGGATTGACAATACAAAGGAAATCAGTATAACGCCCGATCCTATCCAAATTACAGTATCATTTAATGTGTGCATTTTTTTATTTCCTTACAATACTACTTTTATTTCTTCAATCCTTTTTCCGAAAAATCCCCTTTTTTTTGTTGTTTTTCCCTTTGATACCAAATCTTACAACATCATCTTTGAAAAAGCGTTTTGATCCGTACCCATTTTAATTACATCAGTTAAAAATCCATCACATTACAAGTGCAGTAATTATATTATTACTGCCTTGTAATGTTTTGTAATTCAAGTAACTATACTGTTTGCACAGATTGGTTTTCAAAATTAATTGACTTAAGAACGCAGTATTTTTTAATATGCCGGCTTTTATACGTTGATTCCCCCTTTTTTCTACGTAAAAACCCCATGCAATACAAAGGGTAATTACACGCTTTATTATTGCTGAATATAATTTGAACTTGCATCCTGCGTTAATGATAAAGTAATCCAGATCCGTAAAAACCCAAAATCAGGAAATATGTCGAGTGAAAATATACATGAACCTATCAGGATAATTATAGCAGATGATCACGTGTTGTACCGGGCTGGCGTAAAAACTGCTTTAAGTGCAAAAAAGGATATAAAAGTTGTGGCCGAGGCAGACAATGGTATGCACTTGCTCAATATGCTTAAAATGATCCCGGTTGACGTGATACTGCTTGATATTCAAATGCCTATCATGGATGGGATTGCCGTTTTACCAGAAATAAAAAAGCTGTATCCAAATGTTCGTATAATCATGCTTACCATGATGGACGACCACAGTATGATTACCAAACTGATGGAAATAGGTGCCAACAGCTATCTTACCAAGACCAGCGATAGTGAAATTATTTACGAAGCCATAAAAACCTGTTTTGAACAGGAGTATTATTTCAATTCACTCACCAATAAAGCATTGTTGACCAACCTCAAACAGCGCAACGAAGTAACTCCCCAACGTATGATGCAGCAGGAAGCACACCTGAATGAGAAGGAAATGCTGATCCTTAAGCTGATGTGCGAAGAGAAAAGTACTAAGGAAATTGCCGACCTCGTAGACCTGAGCCCACGTACAGTAGAAGCCATCAGGGATAAATTAAAAGTAAAAACCGGTGCTAAAAGTACGGCCGGACTGATCATGTATGCTGTAAAACATAAAATACTTGACGAAGAGTTTTAAAGAATTCGCTACTTTAAACATATGTTTTTCTAAGACCTATAATGAAAAAATGCCCTTCTTATTTAGAGGGCATTTTATTTTGACCGGTTTAATATAGATACCGCTTAATGCTATATTTGACTGATGGAATATTTTATATACAACGGAAAACTGCAGCAGGAAGGATCTACAATACTATCAGCCAATAACCGTGGCTTAAGATTTGGTGACGGCCTTTTTGAAACTATGAAGTGTATTAACGGGCATATAGAAATGGCCGATGAACATTTTGCCCGCTTATGGAAGGGATTACAGGTTTTGCAATT
>JBBRPX010000267.1:0-4494 GCA_038227505.1 Chitinophagales bacterium | reverse complement strand
CTTTTATATCTGTCAATAACGTCAGTAATATTTCTTTTGCTTTTTTTGCGCCATAAAATTTAGTGAGCCAATACCCTATAATATGAACAATAGTCGGGCTTATGTAAGCTTGTAATTCGTCATTTATCACTAACTCTATTAGTCTTTTGGCTTTGTCATAATCCGTACGTTGAAGTGTAAAATCAAGTAAAATATTTGCATCTATAAATACTTTAAAAGCCATGTTTGCCTGATTGTTCTTTATAAAAAAGTTCTTTTAAATCTGTATTCTGTTCAATAGCTGCAGGTTTCATACTCTCTATCAATTGAATGATGTTTTTTTTCTTAGGCATTTTTGTAAGCGTAGTAAAATAATCCTCTACCAATTCCGATACACTCGTATTTTGTTTTGAAGCATATAGCTTTACCTCGGACAATATATTTTCCTCTATTGTAATATTCAGTCTTGCTTTCATAATATAAATATACGCATCTATTTAAATCGTGCGCATAAATTATGTTTAAATTATTTGTGAAATTTTATTTCATCTTATATTTACCAATAATCTTAAAATTGAATACCCACTATACTTATTATTTAATACTTGTCTGTTCTTTAGCAGGTCCGTTTGCATTAAGCTTCGATAAAAAAGTAGCATTCCATAAAAAATGGAAAGCTGCATTTACAGCAATGCTTTTGCCTGCGCTTTTTTATATTGTATGGGATAGCATTTTTACTTCGCTCAATGTTTGGTTTTTTAATGAACCGTATGTACTGGCTCAAACCTTTTTATTTAATCTGCCACTGGAAGAGGTATTATTTTTTTTCGTTGTGCCTTATTGCTGCACTTTTATTTATGAATGTATTCGTTGTTACTTCCCCTCTTTAAAAAGTACCAAACTATCAGATGCTATTTTATTTTTACTTGGTGTGTCGCTCTTAATTTTTTCTGTTTTTACAAGCCATCTTTATTATACATTCTATACAAGTATTTTTCTTGCTGCTTTTATATTCATCTTTTTTATTTTAAGAAAGTATTTTTCTTCTTTTAACAGTACGGTTTTTTTAATTGCGTACGCCATTATTATCATTCCATTTTTAGTGGTAAATGGTTTTCTTACTGCTATACCTGTAATAACATATAACAATGCAGAAAACCTTGCAACACGCATTTACACAATACCTATAGAAGATATTTTTTATGGTATGCTGTTAGTGATGATGAATATTGTGGGATATGAGAGAATATTGAGAAAAACATAATTCATAAACATTTCAGATTTTAAAACTTATTTTTAAAATGAAAAGTGAATTCAACATACAACAAGTGCCCTTACGAGACTACATGAGTATTATTTCAGAAAGGTGTTATTATGCAGGTTGGATGAATAATTTAGAATATATTTTATGGCATTCAACTTCTGCGGGCCCAAGAAATTATGGGCATGATTTTATTACAGCAAAGGATATACTAACTCTAAGTAAAATGGCTACGGCATCAAATAGCTGGATCATTTTTGATGGGCTTCTTGGCGAAATAGCTATTAGTCTAAAAGAATGGGAGTTAAAATATCACAATGATTTAATTAGAAAATCGAAAATATTACTTGAGGGATAGAATTTAATGCACTTCAAACATTTCTTCCCATCTTGTTGTGTAGCGTGGGCTGCGCATTTCCACCCGCATTTTCCAATCTCGTTTTGTGCCGCTTGCGGCAAATTTTATAACATCATCTCTCATAGAAAAATTTACGTTGTCAATCATGTCCATCAATAAACGTTTGCCATTATTTTTTTCAGCTACAAAAAGATTTGCCTGTATGGTATCGTCGGGTACGAGCCCACTTAGGATTACTCCGGCTTTTTTATACTGCTTGGTTTTATCAAAAATTTTATCTACCAAACCAGTGGCAAATTTTATAAGCTCGTTGGTAGCGCTTGTAGCTACAGGCATTAAAGTGTAATGACTCAGCGTATTTCCATGCCTAAAACGACCGTTGTTAGATGGCTCTTTTGTAACCACAAAAACGCTGATAACAGTTGCAGCACTTTTTTGGCGCCGTAATTTTTCTGCTGCTCTGCTGGTATATGTTGCTATTGCTTCTTTTATATCTGCCTTGCTGGTTACCGTATGCCCAAACATGCGGGTGCTGGCAATCATTTTTTTTACGGTTAACTGTTCATCGGCTAATGCCAAAGCTGGTTCACCATTTAGT
The DNA here is from genome assembly GCA_038227505.1 of Chitinophagales bacterium. GTDB lineage: Bacteria > Bacteroidota > Bacteroidia > Chitinophagales > Chitinophagaceae > Ferruginibacter. The sequence goes on along the minus strand of JBBRPX010000267.1, from coordinate 2,298 downwards.
TCTTTTATCATACGGGAACCTACAACACCGCCTAAATTCTTATATGCCCACGCTGCAGATTTTTTGCTGAGGTCCAAAGCTGTATAAACAGCATTAAATTCTTTTAGTTTTTCTGCATACTGTCTGCCAATACCCCAAACTTCATTCACTGGCGTGGCTTGCAGGGCTTTCTCTATTTTTTCTTTGGTATCTAACACCACTACACATTGCGTTTTTAGCTTGTATTTTTTTGCTAAATGGTTGGCTACCTTACACAATACTTTTGTGGGTGCCACACCAATAGAAACTTTAATTCCGGTCCACTGTTCTACCGTTTCTCTGATGTATAAACCTACTTTAAAAAAATCCTGTTTATTAAATTCTCTTAAATCTAAAAAAGCTTCATCTACAGAATATACTTCTACATTTTCATCGCCCAGTAAAATTCGCAATGTATCCATTACACGCTTGCTCATATCGCCATACAAATTATAGTTAGATGAAAAGGTAGCGACGTTGTGTTTTTCTATTAGTGGTTTTGCTAAAAAATATGGACCGGCCATACCTACGCCAATTTGCTTTGCTTCATCTGACCGAGATATAATACACCCATCATTATTGCTGAGCACAACAACAGGCTTCTCATCTAACTCAGGACGAAACAACCGCTCGCAGGAGCAATAAAAACTGTTACAATCTATTATGGCTTTCATTTCAAGTTTAAGTTCCTTTCCCAGCCGCCATCGGGGTTTTAACCGCCGATGGGCTTAGCGTTTTAATTTAGAAAAGTTTTTAGTTTTCAAGTTTAATATTTCCTTTAAAATATTTGAGGGTTTGAAAGCCCCGATGGCGGCTTTTAGCCCCATCGGCGGTTGCTTATAGAGTTTTATTTTTTACCCTAGCCACCATCGGGGTTTTTTAACCGCCGATAGAGCTTAGCGTTTTAATTTAGAAACGTTTTTTCTATTATTCCATAATAAATTTACTAATCTTAAAGTCGTTCATTCTTCCTTCATGATTTTTGATAAAATTCTCTGTCCCACCAAACCAATCCAACACCTTTTGCGAAGCCAAAAAAGTATTGTCATTTTTTGAAATTGAATAATAGGATGAATGTTCCCAGTCTTTAAAATCTTTTACAAAACCATGTCGCTGTGGATTATAATGGCAATAATAAATCATAGAAGTTAAGTAGCTATCGTTATCAATTAATTTCCTTTCGAATGGAGCTTCAAATAATTGTCCTGTTCGTTGGTTTGACTTATTAATAGACTGGGCATAAGAATTAAAAAAATGAGAAAGTTGTTTTGATGCAGTTAATTGTATAACACCCTGCCCATTTTGTTTTGGTACGAACGCATTTTCTTTTACAAAAACAAGTATGTGGAAATGATTTTTCAGCAAAGCGTAAGTAAGCGTTTCAAATACATCTGAACAATAGTGAAAGTATTTTCTTAAAAAATAGCAATAGTTTTCTTCACTCTTAAAAATATCTTCGCTGTTCACACCTCTGTTATAGATGTGAAAATATTTTCCTTCGATAAGCGGTTGAGTATACATAAATATAGTTTAAGTTGATTGCTTGATAAGTTATTTAGGTTTTTTGTTTCTCAGCCGCCACCGGGGTGTTTACCCGCCGACGGGGTTCAGCGTTTTAATTTAGAAAAGTTTTTAGTTTATCGGTATAGTTGTCACACACTCTTAATAATATACATTACCACTCCCCAAATTTTTACATCACTCATTTCGGCTACATTAATAGCAGCTACTTTTGGCGCATCTGCCACCAATAATAATTTATTAAAAGTTTTTTCATAGCGGCGTATCAACATTTCTCCATCTACAACGGCTATTACTATTTTGCCGTTTACGGGTTGTACGCTTTTATCTATAATGGCAATATCCCCGTTAAAAATGCCCGCATTTATCATGCTGTTGCCACTTATTTTCATAAAAAAAGTAGCTGGTTTATTACGAATAAGTTGCTCGTTTAAATCAATACCCCGTTCTGCATAATCATCGGCAGCGGCACCAAACCCCGTAGCATTTGCGGTTGGTACATTGTGCTGTGTAAATTTTTTTGTACCTGTATAACTGCTGCCAAAAAAGTTCTCCACTTCCATAAAATATATTTTTATTAACTAAATTATTTAGTAAATTTATGCTAAAATAATTGGGAATAAAATTTTTTAATTCTTTAATTTTTGGTTATGAAAAATATAACTGCCATGCCCGGCTATAAATTGTGTGAGTACATATTAGTGCTTAATCCGCATGAAGAACTGCGCAACAAGATCATGAATATTAAAAAAGAATTTT
>JBBRPX010000266.1:0-4530 GCA_038227505.1 Chitinophagales bacterium | reverse complement strand
CTTCTTTATCATTTGGTCAATTAGACAAAGGAACTTTTCTACTAGGCGGCACCGGTTCCTATTATAATTACAGCGGGAAATATAATTCAGCAAATAATAATACCACTTCAAAAGCTACTGACATTAAAATCAACACTTCTGTTGGCTATTTTCTTATAGATAAATTCGTGCTCGGCTTAAGGCCTTCTTTCAGTTTTATGAAAGCTAAACTAGATGGTACAAGTTCAACTTTTGCTAGCGCTACCCAATTTACTGTTGGTCCTTTTAGTCGTTACTATTTTCTTGACAAAGACAAACAATTTAATATATTATTGGATGCTGCTTATTTATTTGGAACTAACTCTTACCCTATTGCCAATACAGGAAAGGGAGTTATAAATGAGTTATCAATTTCAGCTGGATTAGAGGCTTTTTTTAACACTACAGTTGGTATTGAATTCTTGGTAGGCTATAAATCGAAATATGAGGATATAAAAGGTATTGCGGGTTACAGTGATAAAAAAAATGGAGTTAATGTGAGCATTGGATTACAAATACATCTTTCAAAATAAAATCTAAAAAATGAAAACTTTATACTCGCTAGCACTTTTTATATTTGCTACAATATATGTCAGTTACGGACAGACAACATCTCCTTTACAAACGCTTGAATATTGTCCTAATACGCAATATACTTTCACTGTAAGTTTACCGCCCGGAAGTACTTATACATCTATGACTTCAGCTAACGGCGCCACCATAACACAAAATCCGCCCAGTGGAAGCGGTTCTGTATTTAATTTGTCGGGAAGATTTCAAGATGCAAATCAAACTCAAACTTTTACTGTAAATTATTCTTTAAACGGCCCCCAAGTTTATGCCATTCCTTTCAAAAAAATAAAATCGTTGACTAATGGAAGCCCCTTTGCCCGCCCCAATCCTATACCAACCTCAATAGTAGCCCCACGTTGCCAAATTCAAAATTTCAATATCAGTTTTGCACCTGTAAAATTTGGTAACCCATTTGAGGTTTCTCAGGCTGGTTATGGTGATATTCAGTCTTATGAATACTTGTTGCCTGTCAACTGGAGACTGGGTAACACTACAGCAACCGGAGCATGGATTCCGGGTGGTACAAATGTTACAGTCACTTCAGATTTATCATCAGGTGATGGTGGTATTATACAGATACGCCCTATTAATACCCAATGCGGTGTGGGCTTAGCAGTTGGTCAAGCCATCCAAATACCAATCTCACGCCCAGAACCTCAGATATCAATTACTGCACCCCAAGGGGTAATAATTTGTGCCGGAGGTTCAGCAAATTTTACGTTAGGTAATATCCCGGCTGGAGCTACAATTAAATGGACTTACACAAGTAACAGTGCTGGTTCTGTAAATTTAATTAATGATACTTCACCAACAGTAACGGTAAATAACACAACCGGGGGCAATGCCAGAATAACGTTGATTGGAACTGTCACCCATTGTTCTTACACTTATCAAAGAACAAATGAAATTGGCTTAGGTACAGGCGTAAACACTGTAAGTTATACCATGCTTACAGTAAATTGTGAAGGTAGCAGAGCATATTTCTATGCAAACGTTATACCTGTGAATGGTGGCACCAATTACGCATGGTATGCAAAAGATTTAAGCAACCCAAACAATCCATTTGTTCTTAAAGAGGGAGGTTTCGGTTTATATAATATTGATTTTCCATTAGGCGGAAGTGATAGAAATTATACTGTCTATGTAGATGTTACAACCCCATGCGGTAATGTTTCATCTAACTTGGGGGAAGGAACTTTTTACGCTCCTTCATGTCTTGGTGGCGGTGGCGGAGCAAGAATTGCAATAAGTCCAAATCCGGCAAAAGATAATGTTACGGTAACATTATTGGATGAAGACGGTAAGTTAGAAAAAGACAAAACAAAAAATATTTTAAAAATAGAAATTTCAGATAAATTGGGAAATAAAGTTCTAGTAAGGAAATTATCATCAGGTCAAAAAGTTGTAGACATAGATATTAGCAGTCTTAAAATTGATAATTACTTTGTAAAAATTTGGAATGGTGAAACATGGCTTTCATCACAACTTTTTAAAAAATAAAATGTAAAGAGGCACTTTGAAAAAAGTGCCTCTTTACATTTATCACATTTCCCTGTCACCATTTATTTAATATCTTATGTCTCGATTAAATTGCAACTGCTAAAATAAAAGAATACCACCATGTTTATTGCTGATTAAAGTTCCCCAGCCCAAAGGCGCAGGGATGGGAAGTAGTACCCCGCAACGCAGCGGAGCGAAGAGAGGAGTACTACGGACAGCCCGTTACAAATGCTGCAAATTGGTAGCTGACCACCGCCTCAAACCTGCCTCCTAAAAAATATATTTTGTACATTGCAAAGAATTAATACAGTAGAAAAAAGATTATGAGTAAACAGCATACGGCCGAAGGCAAAAAGAAATCATCACAATCAGAAATTTTAAAAGGGAAACTGGAAATAAGCCGCAGCGGAATGGGCTTTGTAATTGTAGAGGACAGAGAAAAAGATATTATTGTAAAGCCAAATGATTTTGGCAGGGCTTTTCACGGCGATACTGTGAAGGTGCAGGTTATGAACCCGCAGGACAGATCAAAAAGACCCGAAGGAAAAATATCATCGGTTGTAGAACGCAAGCAAACTGAATTTATAGGCAACATTTCTGTAAAAGAAAAAGCTGCATTTTTTATAGCAGGCGGCAATAGCCCAATGCCAGACTTTCACATAGATTTTAGCAAACTTAATGGCGCAAAAGATGGCGATAGAGTAGTGGCAAAATTTATTAAATGGGATAAAAGCGACAAAAAGCCGGAGGGCGAAATTATTGCAGTGATGACGGCTGAAAATGAGGCTGATATGGCAATGAAGGAAATTATTGTTCATGCAGGTTTTCCATTACAATTTGATGATGCTGTGTTAAAAGCCGCTGATGCTTTGCTGCCAAATATTTCAAGAGAGGAATTAAAGAAAAGAAAAGATTGCAGGGATATTCTAACATTTACGATTGACCCTGTTGACGCAAAAGATTTTGATGATGCAATTTCAATCCGAAACCTCGATAATGGTAATTATGAAATTGGTGTACACATTGCAGACGTGAGCCATTTTGTAACGCCGGGCAGCATTATAGATAAAGCAGCTTACGAGCGTGCAACTAGTGTGTATTTGCCAGATAGAGTTAACCCCATGTTGCCTGAAAAAATATCGAATGAACTTTGTTCATTAAGACCAAATGAAGATAAATATACCTTCTCCGTAATTTTTCAAATAAGCAACCGAGCAGAAATTAAACACAAATGGATAGGCAGAACGGTAATACATAGCAACCATCGTTTTACGTACGAAGAAGTACAGCAAACGATTGAAACACAGGATGGACTTCACTTTAAACCAATTTTATTGCTGGATGATTTGGCAAAGAAATTTAGAAAAGAGCGTTTTGACAATGGTGCTATTAATTTTAATTCGCAGGAAGTAAAGTTTAAATTAGATGATACCGGCAAGCCGATTGGGATTATGGTGAAGGAAAGTAAAGATGCTAATAAACTTGTGGAAGAGTTTATGTTGTTAGCAAACCGTGCGGTAGCAGAATATGTTTCTAAAATAAAAGTAAATAAAGAGCCTATACCTTTTTCGTACAGAACGCACGATGATCCTGATCCTGAAAAGCTGAAGCCATTTGTAGCTTTTGCAAGAAAATGCGGCTACGCATTTGATATGACAGATGAAAAAAGCATAGCAAAATCTTTTAATAATTTATTGCAGGAAGTTAAAGGTACACCTGAGGAACACGTGCTTGGTCAACTAGGTATTCGTACCATGGCAAAAGCAAAATATACCTCAGAAAACGTGGGGCATTATGGGTTAGGTTTTGAAAATTATTGCCACTTTACATCTCCAATTCGCAGATATCCGGATGTAATGGTACACCGTGTTTTACAAAGCATTATTGATAAAAATTTATTTATCGATAAAGCAATGGAAGAAAAAAACAAACATTGTAGTGATAAGGAACGTGCAGCAATGGAAGCAGAACGTGCAAGCAACAAATACAAGCAGGTTGAGTACATGCAACAGTTTTTGGGAGAAAAATTTGAAGGAGTAATCTCCGGCGTTTCAGGGTTTGGCTTTTGGGTAGAAACGGTGGAACACAAATGTGAAGGACTGGTAAGCATTAAAGATTTGTCTGACTACGATGATTTTAAGCAAGACGAGGCTGACTATTCATTGGTCGGTTTGCGTACAGGCAGACGTTTTAGAATGGGTGACCATGTAATGATAAAAGTAGTTGCTGCTAATTTAGATAAGCGCCAGCTTGATTATGAATGGGTAACCGAAGTGGAAGGAAAAGCAAAGCAGGTAAAAGGGAAAGTTTCCAAATTTTCTGTGAAAGCTGCACCGAAAGCGGCAGTAAAGAAGGTCGCTAAAAAGAAGTAATCAATAGTTTAGTTTAAAAGTTTACTTGTTTTCCCATTTACGTTAATCGGTTAAAAAACTTTAGTAT
>JBBRPX010000265.1:0-4566 GCA_038227505.1 Chitinophagales bacterium | reverse complement strand
ATTATCCATATGCAAAAACCTTTTTGTAATGCTATTTTCATACTGCTGTAAAAGACCTCTTTCTTTTTGTTTTAAAAACAGTGTATTGAACGATTTGAAGTAGCTATAAACCGCATTTTTAGAGGCGGTATATCTATAGAGATAATTTTTATCCTTTTTTATTTGATAGCCACGCTTTTCTTTTATGGCTGTTAAATAATTGATATGGCAATAACTTATCTCATTAATTATGCGTTCAATTTTTATATTTTCAACAGCTAATTTATTTTGCTGCACTCCATTGTAAAAATAAAAAACAGACCCTCCCACTACAATTAAAATAATTAATGATAAAGGCAGGTAAAGTTTATTTGATTTGTTTGACGACGCCAATTTTCTTTGATTATTTAATTATTTCAAAATAAAATACGCTTCCTTTTTCAATTTCACTTTCTACCCAAATTTTACCACCATGCTGTTCTATAATTTTTTTACAGGCTGCAAGTCCTAAACCTGAACCTTTGTAAACTGATTGGATATGTAGACTTTTAAAAGGCTTAAAAATCTGCTCAAAGTTAGCTGGGTCAATGCCTATCCCATTATCTGCAATTTTAAACAACCAAAGCAATTCCGTTTCTTTAATAGAAATATCTACGCTGAAGGGTATATCGGGACTGCGAAATTTTACAGCATTCATTAACAGGTTTTGTAAAATAATTTTTAAGCCTGTTTTAGATCCCTGTATGTGCGGCAATGCATCATAATTAATTACTGCATTGGCTTCATTAAAAAGTACTGAATGATAAGAAATTATTTCACTTATCAACTCACTTACATTTACATCTTCCGTTACCATACTATCTTTATCAATCGCCGCATAACTTAATAAATCGTTTACAAGCAATGTCATTTTTATCGATGCATTAATGGAGAAATCAACATATTCTTTGGCAGTATCATTCAACACCTCACTGTGGTTCTTTTTTAATTTTTGCAGAAAAATACTCATCATTCTTAAAGGATCTTTAAGATCGTGAGACGCCATGTAAGCAAAGCTTTCCATATCTGCCGCATACAGTTCGAGCTTCTCTTGATAGTCCTGTAACTGCCGGTTTTTCTTTCTTAATTCCATTAATTGAATAACCTGGTTGGATAGCGTTTTTAAAGCTGCTTGCTGTTCATTATTTAACTCATTAGGTTTATAATCCATAACACAAATAGACCCTAGCGCATATCCATCAGTTGTTACTAATGGCATACCAGCGTAAAAAATCACATGCGGGTCGCCTGTCACGAAAGGGTTATCTGCAAAACGATTATCCTTGCGAGAATCATTTATAATCATTAACTCCGAAGGCTTGTTTATTGCATGTGCGCAAAAAGAAACCTCCCGTGGGCTATCAGAAACGGTTATCCCATTAGCTGATTTTAAAAAACTACGCTTGCTGTCAATCATGTTTATTAACGCAATAGGCGTGTTGCAAATAAGGGCAGCCATGCGGGTAATATTATCATAATCTTCTTCAGGCAGCGTATCTAAAATATCATAACTTTTTAGCGCCTCTATCCTGTCCTCTTCATTATCAGGTATTAGGGGGTATTTCATTTTTATTTTGTTAGGGATACTATTTTAAAAATCTTTTTATTAGATATATCTTAAAGCCAATTAAAATTGATAATAAAATATATTAGACAGGTCGCTTTAGCTAATGCTTACAAGTTAATACAAGTATGATTTTTATGTGACAAATTAGATCCATCGTTATAATGGGGTTTATTTGAAAAAATTTCTTTTTACAGTACTTGTATATTTTAACCCTATAACCACTGTTACATTATTTTGGTAAAGTAAAAAAGAATTTACTCCCCTTATTTATTTCAGATGTAACCCATAATGAGCCTCCATGGTGGTCTACTGCTTTTTTACAAATAGCAAGCCCAATACCATTACCTGGGTATAGGTTACTGTTATGTAATTTGGAAAACACTGCAAATATTTGTTTATAAGAATTTGCCTCAATCCCAATTCCATTATCAGTTATACAAAACTCCCAACTTGCTTCTTTTTCTATAGCCGAAATTTCTATAACCGGCACTTCACCCATCTGCGAAAACTTCATTGCATTACAAAGCAAATGCTCCATCAGTTTGATAACAGATTTTTCATAAACTTCCAACACAGGCATTACACCAATTACCCTTATTTGCGCTCTTGCATCTTTTATTTTTTTAGAAATATTAATCTCCACCTCTTCAATAATTTCATTAACAGGTATTATTCGCTTGGGTTCATCCATTCTTCCTGTCTGCGATAAATCCAGCAAACTGTTAAACATTTTGTGAAGCTTTGCGCCTCCATCAATGGCAAAATCAATATAAGTATTTGCCTTTTCGTCCAGCTGCGAGCCAAACTTAGTCTTAAGTAAACCAAGGTAAGATGTAACCATTCTTAACGGCTCTTTCAAATCGTGGGTTGCGTCGTATGAAAACTGATCAATATTACTTTTAACGTAACATAGTTTTAATTTCAATTTTTTATTCTCGTTCTCCTTTAAAAGAATATCTTTTTTTAATAAAGCTATTTCTTGCCGTAAAAGCATCAGTTCCGTTTTCGTGGTTTCACAGGCCGTTTGTACTTTATTTTTAGCAACTTTATTGGAGCGAGCAAGTTTAATTGCTCTCGGTTTGGTTGAAATAATATTTTTTAAAATGATGTCTGAAAAATTAGCGTTTTCAACTGAGGACTTCATTGAACCTTCTAAAAAGTTGGTTCCATGGACGCTTATTTGTTTAGGAGGATTCATGGTTGGGGATTAGGATTAAAAGAATTTTAAAAAACATTAAAGCGTTCAATACACTAATATGAACAGCCCAATATTATAATTTACATTATACTCAAAAAAGTCACTTCGCTTTATTGTATGTAGAACCTCCCACTCTGTTATATTTATTTTAATCACAATTATATTTTAAGTTTTTAAGTTGTTTATATTATTACGAATGAGTTAAGTATTTGGGATTGTAAAGAAAAATACACTTCCCTCTCCTTCTTCAGACTCTACCCATATTTTTCCATCTAAGTTTTCAATAATTTTTTTTGTTACAGCGAGTCCCATGCCAGTTCCCGAGTAAACTTCCTTGGTATGTAAACGTTGAAAAATTATAAATATTTTATCAAAATAATCTTTATTTATCCCGATACCATTATCGGTTATAGAGAACTGCCAGTGCGTGCTTCCGGCAGTTGCTGAAATATAAATTCTACAGGGATTATTTGCTTTGCAATACTTAAGGGAGTTACTTATAAGATTTTGAAACACCTGCCTTACAGGAGATTTATAAGAAGTAATTATAGGAAGATTATCTGCGGTAATAATAGCTTTTTGTTCTTTTATTTTACTACTGTAGAGAATTTCTATTTCATTAACTATGTCATTTAAATCTATTGATTCTTTTAACTCATCTATTCTTCCAATTCTGGAATACTCTAAAAGATTAAGAATGATCTGCCGCATTCTTTTTGCACCATCAACTGCAAAAAAGATGTATTTTTTACCTGTCTCATCTAATATACTTTCATACTTTTTTTCCAGCTTGGTTATAAAGCTTGTAACCATTCTTAATGGTTCCTGCAAATCGTGAGATGCTACGTAGGCAAATTGCTCCAACTCTCTGTTAATACCTTCCAGTTGCAACGTTTGTTTTTGAAGACTATGGTTTAACTCTAACAAACGAGTTTCAGATAATTTTCGTTCTGTAATATCCCTTACAAAAGCGCAAAAGAATTCTTCACCATCCTGTTCAATGGGCAAAACAGTCAATTCAATGGGAAACTCTTCCCCACTTTTTCTTAGTGCAGAAAATTGAATAAGTATATTTAATGCAGGACCATCGCCTGTTTTAAGATAATTCTGCATTCCTCTTTGATGGCATGTTTTGTATTGATCGGGAATAATAAGATCTGCAAGAAGTTTACCCATCACTTCGTTCTCCGTCCACCCAAAAATAAATTCTGCCTGTGGATTCCAAAAGGATACGTTACCATTTTTATCGAAACAAATTAAAGCATCCAGTGCAGCATTCATTATCAATTCTCTTCTTTCTTCACCTCTTCTTATGGTTTCTTCAGCTCGCTTACGCTGATCAATATCCTGTAGACTTCCATAAATTTTTACTGTTTTATTATTTATAAGCTCAGCCTCTCCAATACAGCGTACCCATTTATCTTTCCCTTTTTCTGTAATTATTTCAAGCTCCAAATCCCATGCTATTCCATATTTAATAGCTTTATTAATGCTATCGACAATTGTTTTCCTATTAACACCTTCCTTATATGTATTAATAGCGATGGACAGTGTAACATAAAAATCGCTAGATGCTTCATGTATTTCTCTTATCATCTCGCTCCAATAGATACGATTGTTTTCAATATCTATTTCCCAGCTTCCAATTCTTGCGAGTTGGTTTGCTTTATCCAGTACCACTTGCAGATCTTTCTTTTCTGTTACGTCTTTGGCAACTGCAAATATCACTTCTTCTTCAAGTGAACGAGTGCTTGTCCAGGCAAGCCACTTTATTTTACCCGCT
>JBBRPX010000264.1:0-4567 GCA_038227505.1 Chitinophagales bacterium | reverse complement strand
ATCAGGGCCACGGTGTGCCATGGCACGGTTCATTTCCTGTAAATTTTCGAGAGAAGTATTGTTATTAAAATCTAAAAAGCCTGATATAGCGCACATAAATACAATTTTGAAAAGGAGTAAAAATAGCGATTTAGTAAGCCATAAAATATCAAAAAATAAACTATTACTTAAAAATCGATAAAAAATTTAATGTATTAAAACTTTAATAAATATTAATATTGAAATCTAAAATCATTCAAGACACTTAAAGTGCATAGAATTTAGAAATATCAAAACAACTTTCGCTTGAAAAGATTTCATATTCGTATTTTGCAGCTGAGTCAAAAAATATTTCTTTTTTATGAGAATAATCCTTTTTAAATCAATTAATTTTTTCAAATAAATGAATTTTTTGCAGTTAAACTTTTTGATGCTGTTCCCTGATTATGAATATAATTTCGAAAAAAACTTACTAAACTGGTACGAAATTATAATAGTAGGAGTTCTTTACTTTTTAATGAATAATTGGATTAACAAAAAGAATGCTATTCTTCACAAAAAAAATTTTAAACTTTTTTTTAACCTTAAAATTATTGGTGCTATACTAATAACATTGTTATTTAACCTTTATTATGCCGGTGGTGATACTAATGCCTATTTTAATGATGGCAGATTGCTAAATAAAGTTTTACTTACAAATCCAGCACTTGCCATAAAGATGTTTTTCGATTCTGGGAACACCGATAAATGGTCTGATAATTTAAGTAATGGGTTTGATGGGTTTCGATTTGCAGGTGATTCTCCTACCTGGTTTGTAACAAAAATTACCGCCTTTGTTGAGCTTTTTACTTTCAGGAGCATGCTAGGAACAGCAATGATTTTTGGATTTTTTAGCGGCCGATTGATCTGGAAATTTTATGAAACGATATTAACTATATATCCTTTTGCCGAAAAATATATTGGATGGTCAATTCTTTTCGTACCAAATGTATTATTGTGGGGGTCGGGTATATTTAAAGATACGGTAACTCTAGCATTAACTTTTTATTGTTTTGTATGTTTATATAAGATATTTATTATCAAACAAAAAGTAGTTCTCAATTTTATATTTTTTGTATTAAGTGTATATGTAGTGTTTATAGTAAAAAGCTATATAATTGTTTCTTTTTTAGGTTGTGCAAGTATATGGGTATTCAGTTTATTAAAAATAAAATCCGATTTATTACGAATAATATTAAGACCTTTTCTTATTGGACTATTCGGAATAATATTTTATTTCGCGTTTAATGAGTTTATTAAAACCTTCGAAAGTTTTTCAATTGATACTGTATTAGAAACAACTAGAATTAACGGTGAATATTTAAAAAGTATTAGTGCCGATGGAAGTCTTTATGATATTGGCAATCTCGATCCTACCATTACAGGTATGCTTAAACTGGCGCCTGCCGCTATCAACGTTACCTTGTTTAGGCCCTATCTATGGGAGAGTGGTAAAATAATTATATTTTTTGCTGCACTTGAGTCTATCTTTTTATTGGTATTTACCCTTTATACAGTTTTTAAAACGGGGCCAATAAAATTTATACGTTACATATTAAAGGACCCTTTACTTTTATCATTTTTTCTTTTTACTATAGTTTTTTCCATTTTTGTAGGCTTGTCTTCCTTTAATTTTGGAACATTGGTTCGTTATAAAATCCCTTGTATTCCTTTATATCTTATTGTACTAAGTGTTATTCTAAAAAAAGATTCAGCTTCTCTTAGATCGCAAATTATCTAAATATTGCTTTACCTTTTTTTCTGTAGTCAGATAAAACAGATATGCAACACCTACACTTATCGGAACTGCGGTTATCCAAATTAAAGGACTTTTTAAATTTTTTGGATCGATTATGCCTAGTAAATCGTATGCTACAAATAAAAGTAAAATAGTTTGTAAATGAGTAGCATAAAGTGTATAACTAAACTCTCCAATCTTTTCTAACCATGTAATTCTTATTTCCTTTTGAAGTGTTATAGCTATTAAAAAAATTGATAGCATTGCCGAAAGCACCATACTCAATCTATTATCTGGGCTAACACTTTCAAAAATAATCATACACATTAATGCTATAATGATAATGATTAACATTTTTTTTATTGATACTCTAGTTACATATTTTTTAAGTTGTGGTATTATATGATAAGAATAAATTCCTAACATAAAATAAAAATTATAATTAAACAAATAGTTTAACAATATCCTTTCGCTGTTGAAAAAAAAACCTGAGATAAATAAAGCTGCTGAAAGAATTACATACCATCTTAGTTTCAGAATAAAAAATGGTGCTAATAAATAAAAAATAACTTCATAAACTAAACTCCAGTAAGGCCCTATTATAGAATTGATATTAGGATTGTAAAATAGATTATTAATAACTTGTTTGAATGTGAAAATGTTTGAAGAATTTTGAAATTTTGTAAATAAAACATTTTCATTATTTAGCACACCTGTAAAATAATGAGGTCTATAGTTCAATGCAATAATTAAAACTATAGAAGCCCACACCAATCCAACCAAATAAGTGGGATACAGCCTTATTAATCGTTTCTTTAAAAATGCTAAATATGTATGATTTGAAGCTAGACTGTGTGCAATTGAAAACCCACTAAGTACAAAAAAAAATATAACAAACTCAGCGCTTAACTTTGTTAAAGACATCATGAAAGCAATACCATAATCATATATATTCCAAGTACTAAAGGGATAGCGTTTTAGATACTCTACCATACCCATCCATAGTACACCTCTTGAATGTGCTATGCAAACATACAAGGCCGCAAACCCTCTGAGCGCATCTAAAATAGAAAAGTTTACAACTTGCTTTTTTAAGTTCATTTTGTATGTTTAATGAAATTTAAACTTAACTAAATCCCACAATTAACTTTTAAATATGCCATTGTAAAAAGTAGCATATTTCTCTATTCCTTTCTCTAAATTATAATATTTATCAGCTACTTGTCTTATTGATTGGGGATCTATCAATATACATTCATCCACAACTTTAACTGCAGAAGAAAATGTATTGCTGCTAAAATCGTCAATTAGAATCCCAACATTTTCTGCCGAAAAAATCTTTTTAATATCTCCTACAGAATTTGATACAATTGGTATTCCCATACTTAAGATTTCTCCAATTTTTACAGGACTACTACTTATTTTTGAATAAACTGGCTTAATAAAAGATATACTAATGTCAGAAGCGTAAATATGTTCTGGCACCTTAGAAAAAGGCACTGTTAAAATGATAAAGTCTTTTGTGTTTAAATTAAAAGTTGCAAGCTTTTGTAATACTATATCGTGATTGGAATTTGTGACAATTAAAAATTTAGTATTTTTATATTGTAATTGCAGTGTTTTAAAAAATTGTAACATCTCCTCAATCATATACCATGCACCCAAAGACCCCAAATAGCTTAAGACAATTGCAGAATCATCAATACCTAAATTCTTTCTTGCTTCCTTCTTTTTTAATGTGCTTGTAATCTTAAAATGGTTTTGATCTGCGCAGCAGGGAATAACACTTATTGGAATATTAGTATCGTAATAAGACCATGTGGAAATTTCTTTTTTTCCTGCATCCGTCAATGAAATAATATGGGAGGCTTTGCTTACAAAAGCTTTTTCTTTTTTTTTATAATACTCAAAAACTTTTTTCCAAAACCACTTTTTAGTATCCCATGCTCCACCATCCGCTTTCTCATCAGCCCAAAAACCTCTCATATCGAAAAGAAATTTTACCCCAAACTTTTCTTTTAAATATAGGCCAACTTCAGCTCCCATATATCCTCGACAATGAATAAGATCATATTTATGTTCCTTATATAATTTAACCGCTTGGTTTTTCAATCTTATCTTATCATACACTTTGCTAATAATAGGAGGTTTTGAATGAAAAACTTGCGGAAACCAAGTAATCTTATGGTCTTTGAGTAAGGTTTCTATATGATTTTTTTGTGTTGCGAATTTATCAGGCTTTTCAAAACTTAAAATATCAAATTCATAATTATATGCTTTAAGGCCAATTAAGTAATTTATTACCTGCCCCTCGCCTAAGGCATCCGTCATGCCATCATAGGATATATACAATATTCTTTTCATTATTTGTTGATTAATAAGTTGAGCCATTTTGCCTTCCATTTCTGTACGCTATATTTTTCCACTACCGTAATTCTTCCTGCACTCCCTAACTTTTTTCTAAGTTGCTTGTCCTCTATTAATAAACTCAAGCATTGTATCCATTCTTCAGATGAGCTTACTAGTAATCCATTTATTCCGTGCTGTATAACTTGTTTATTTGTACCAATATTGCTCATTACTGTTGCTATCCCTTTGCCCATATATTGAATACCCTTCATACTACATTTCCCCTTACTCCATTCATCGTCATATAAAGGCATAATTCCGATATCAAATTCTTCCAAATCCTTACTTTCGTCGGCAGCATTCCATTTTAAAGAATGTATATTTACCCCAGGTAATTTAAAATTGTTTCGGCTACTAATTACCTTAAAATAAACTGCTTCTCCATATATATCTTGAATTTTT
>JBBRPX010000263.1:0-4584 GCA_038227505.1 Chitinophagales bacterium | reverse complement strand
TAAGCAAACCCTTTTCTATCAAAATTTTGACTAGTTATGTATTCTATACTTTGCCATTTTGTTAGCATGTTTACTTCATTGCCAACTTTTACTGTTCCTGCAACAGCACCTATTATTTTTGCGCTTGGCTGTTGCTGTATAAAGAAACTATCCATTAATCTACTTACTGCGTTAGGTGCCAATTTGGTATCGGCATCAATACAAATCAAATAATCTGCTGTCGTATTTTCAATACCATAATTTAGAGCCGAAGCTTTACCACCATTAGTTTTAGTAAATAATTTTATGATAGAGTGATTGCTAAAAACCTCGCTAACTTTAGCCCATGTTTCATCTTTGCTCCCGTCATCTATAAACAAAATTTCAAAGTTTGGGTAATCGCATTTTAATAAATTATTTAGTGACCCAATAACATTTATTTCTTCATTATATGCAGGAACAATAATGGAAACCAGGGGATAATTAGTAGGGATAATAGTAATAAGATTTTTCTCTTTTTTCTTTTGTAAAATTGCTAAAACGCCCAGAGTTACCAGTCTGATAGCACTTAACAACATAAAAACTAAAAAAAGCACGAAGAAAATATAACCACATAAATAACCAAATTCAGCTAATGCATAATTTATTTGCAACAAATAATAACCATTCCCATGGGGTACTGGTGGCATCATATCATCAGGTTTTTTACCAAGTAAATTTGCAACTGTTGTAAACTCGTATCCATGGGCTTTAAAATATCGTATTAACATACCAGTTGCTAATACTGTTTGGCTTCTGTCCCCTCCGCCATCATGCAACAAAACAATATTAATACTATCACCTGCATCTATATGATTATTATATGATCTTATTACTCTATTAAATATTGTATCGGCCGTAAAATTTTTAAAAAGCCCACGTTGCCAGTCTTCTGGGTCAAGACCCTCACCCACTGTTATATAATTTCTTGTTCTGCTAAGCGCAACAGGTATTATTTCTTCAGGTTTTTCTGGCTCATAATCGGCGTTAAATGGCGGACGGAACATAATCGTACTATGACCTGTGATACACTCAATTAACAGCCTTGTTATGTCCATTTCTAATAAGGCACGATTGGTGCTTACGAGGCTCATGTCTGGATGTGTAAACGTATGATTACCAATTTCATGACCCTCTCGAAAAATTCTTTTTACTAATGGGATATTTTTTTCTGCTTCTATACCAACAATAAAAAAAGAAGCAGGGATATGATAGTAAGCTAATGTATCTAAAATTTCTTTTGTGTACTTTGGGTCGGGTCCATCATCGTACGTTAAAACAATTTTTTTCTTGGCGGTGTAACCCCTTTTCTTTATAACATAGCTTGATGGGAGGCTATCGTATTTCTCTTCTGAAATTATCATGTCTGCTGTATCAACTTCAGATGTAATTTTTCCGTTTTTTGGTGTTGCAAGAACATCCAAAATTTCACCCTGCCCTATAAAATCAACCTCGGATAATCCTTGAACATTATTAAATTGTATGAAATTGAATGTTGAAAGTGCTTGTTTGGTCATTTTAACATTATAAAAATTCCATATTCTAATATCTTCAGCACCCAAGCGCCATAATGCTGTACCCGCTAATCCATATTCTGTTGCAAAGCGAATAGTATTAAAATTGGTAGCCGCATCTACAAAATGTACTTCGTGCAATACTTCGGTTTCATCGTAATATTGATAATGCAGATTATAACTTTCGTTATCAAAGTCAACAACTGCGTCGCTTTCTCGTGCCGTTACAAGCGCTTGTTGATAAGTTAATGGTATATCCTCTACTTTTCCAGCTTTCCAATCGTAACCATAAGCGGCTATATTCAAAATTATTTTTTTAGAAGGTACCTCTTTCGCCAAATGGTCAACGGCGGCTTCTATCCAACGTTGACTACTAATTGGTCCGGGGTCTGTACCTTCAGCATGCTCATCGTAAGCCATTAAAAAAAGATAATCGTTATATTTTGCTAACTCTTTATAGTTATAATCTTCATTAAATGGTGATACATTTTGTGTTACCATAAAACCTTTTTCATGTAACCGTTCGTATAATTCTTTTTGAAAACTGCTTAGAATTTCATTATTTGTTTCTTTTAATTCTTCAAAATCTATATTAATGCCACTGAATTTATATTTTGTTAATAGGTTTAATACATCTGAAATTAGTCGCTCTTTCTTGCTTTTATTATTTAAAATGCGGTGCAATGCTTCGCCAGAAAAATTACTATTATAATTATTTGACAAAAGTGGTATCACTTTTATTTTTGCTGCTTTTATTATATCAAATCCTGTTTTATCAATTTTTGCAATTAGTGTATCTGCATTTGGATCAATGAAGAACCATTCTGGCAAAACAAGATTCACTTTTGTGATATTTCTGCGAAGAGAAACTAAAGATTGCGGATCCCAATTAACATAAAATGCGGCTCTTATCCCCAAACTATCATCAAAAATTGCTTTGTCCACTTGTTGTAAATCACCCTCTTTTTGCCTTACAAATTTGCCTTTAGACCATTTATCTTCTATAAATTTTCGCATCCCCCTGTATTCCTTTCCCATTTTGCTTTCACGATAGGCTGGCACATCTCCGGTAAGTACTTTTTTGATGGCCCTTCCCTCTAGCGGAATATCGGGTAATGAGGCATTTATTAATGCAGCTACAACCGCAGCAACTGCAATAAATGCTATTATAATTAAGACACGTGTTCCCCATTTAAAACGTTGCCATCTATTCTGGTTGTTCGTTTGAAAAATTTGCGAAGGCTTAGACATAATGAGATTTATATAAATTTAACGTATGAACACTACAAATTAGAAAGCAATTTCTAAACACACATCTAGAGTAAAACATATGTTTTTAAGAATCAAATGCTTTAACTGAAACTTTATTTATAATAACCTGTGCGTTCTATTTCTTCACAGACAGCATCGTGTACTAAATATTGAATGCTTTTATTTTGCTTAATCGTTTTTCGTATTAAGGATGACGAAATATTTAAAAGTGGCGCATCTAGTACTTTTATATTACTTGGTAAATTTTCTTTTACAGGAAAATTTGGACGTAAATAAATTATTAGTTTGTAGTTATTTAAAAGAACATCCGAGTTTTTCCACTTGCTTATATTGCAATAGCTATCGCTACCGAGTATGATCGAAAACTCGTTTTTTGGGTATTTCTCTTGTAGATAAGTAAGTGTATCTATAGTATATGAAGGTATAGGCATTTTAAATTCAACATTACTAGCCTTTAGTTTCCTGTTTTTTTCAACAGCCAACAGTACTAAATGTAATCTATCATACTCATTTAACAAAACCGATGAGGGTTTTAAAGGGTTTTGAGGACTTACAACCAACCAAACTTGATCAACATCTGTGTTATTTGCTACATGGTTTGCAATAATTAAATGACCAATATGAATAGGATTAAATGAGCCAAAATACAATCCAATTTTCATAATTTCTTGTATAAAAGTTCCTTAGAATTTTATTTGGCAACTTCTTCTATAAATATACTATTGGCTTCGTTTAGTCTAAGACTTAAGTTATAACCAGAAACAGCTATAGAAATTGGATCGCCGAGGGGCGCAATTTGAATAACCTTCACGATTTCGCCAGGAACGCACCCCATTTCCATTAGTTTAATAAATATATCATCTTTTTCAAAGGAATGTATAATGCCCTTGTGTCCAATTGCCAATTCGCTCAATCTTTTCATTTTCATCATTAAGGTACAAATGTAAACACGACATAAAGCTTTTTGTTACGAAATTTGATATACTAAAATCAATTAGACATATGCCCATGGTTTTCTTTAATAACGCTGATCGGAAATGTACCATTCGGGATAAAATGATTATAAAGGTATTTATTTCCAACATTTTTCTCTTAGAAAATAAAATTCTTGAGAGAGTAGACTATATATTTTGTAGTGATAATTATCTCTTGGAAATAAATAAGAAGTTTTTACAACACGATTATTTTACCGATATAATTACTTTTCCACTTTCGGAAGTTGACCAACCAATTGTTGCAGAAATATATATTAGCCTTGAGAGGGTTAAAGAAAATGCGCTTGATCACAAATCGACCATTTTTAATGAATCTCTTAGGGTTTTATTCCACGGAGCGTTACACTTGTGCGGATATGCAGATAAATACCGCAATCAAAAATTACTTATGCATACGAAAGAGGATTTTTACATTAACTTGTTTCACGTGAAACATTAGTCTACGGGTTTCACGTGAAACAAGGATTAAAACAACGGATACTTTCGCTGACGTGTTGGTTATATTTGTTGTCTAATATTAAAATTAATGTTTCCAGAATATGATGTAATTGTAGTTGGTGCAGGCCATGCAGGCTGCGAGGCTGCTGCTGCTGCTGCTAATTTGGGCAGCAAGGTGTTGCTAATTACCATGAATATGCAAACTATTGCTCAGATGAGTTGCAACCCCGCTATGGGCGGTATTGCCAAAGGGCAAATTGTAAGAGAGATTGATGCGCTTGGGGGGTATAGCGGCATTGTTTCGGACAAAAGCATGATACAATTTCGCATGTTGAATGTAAGCAAAG
>JBBRPX010000262.1:0-4601 GCA_038227505.1 Chitinophagales bacterium | reverse complement strand
GCAGAGTTTGTACTCACACGTATACTTGTAAGACCGGCTTCACATAGCGCTTTCACTGCTTTGGGCATACTGCCGTTTGTATTGATGTTAATGCTGCCTTTTTGCGTATGTTTTCTTATTTCAATGATTGATTCTCTAATTGTTTCCCACATTAACAATGGTTCGCCTTCGCAGCCCTGCCCGTAACTTATGATTGGGTAAGGCGCCGTTTCTAAATGCGGTACAGTAAACTCTACAATTTCTTCAGAAGTTGGTTTAAAAGTAAGTCTGTCTTGAGTACTAATTATTGTTTCCTCTATAGGTTGAAAAGAAATGCAGCCAATACAATTTGCATTGCATGCAGGCGATACCGGCACCGGGCACTCCCACCTTCCAAGCGCAAGGTTGCGGGCAGCCGGACAAGTGTATGTCATGCAACAGTTTTCCATTAAATGTTTTACCAGTCTATTGTTGGGATAAGCCTTTAGTAAATGGTCTGTGCCTAATTCAATTTCATCATCATGGTAGCCCTCGCTCTCCTGCCTTATGTCTTTTTCAATTCTTACAGCTGGCACATAAATTTTTTCATCTCGCCAGCCTGCAGCCGTATAACAAAATAGCGGCAATGTTGGTGCATCGGGCATGGTTTCGTATGCAGAAATATACAATCCTGTATGTGCTGGTGGAATAAATGCTGCAACAGCCCAGCCTTTTTCGCAAATGCGCATCTCCCCTGATTTTACATCAATACCAATCCCACGCCTGCCAGGCAGTTCGTATAATTGTCCGCCTTCCGGCAACAAAATCCATTCGTCTTCGGGTATAGGCAAAGCATCCCAACCACTTCTGCCGGCGGTATAAAGGGTTTCATCTTCATATATTCCACCCTCACCATCCGAGAACATTAAAAAAGGAGATTGCGTAATTACTTGGTTCATGGCGCAAAAATAATGTTTATAGATTTAATTGCATAAACCACAGAGTAAAGAAGCTTTTTATAGAGTTAAAGGAGAGTATTACTTTTTTATGTTCGCCTTTCACACAATATAATCTGAAGTAAAGGGATAATATACAGTTAGCAAATTTGATCGCTGCAATTTGGGTATTTATTCTTTTTGAAGTTGATACAACTTTTCACTATCTAAGAAAGGACTGAAGATTTTGTAGTTGGAACTTTATTTTGGTGTTATTGAAAAGTAGTTTAAAAAGGATATGAACGTGTCCAAATTGACAGTTTGAACTAAAGCAGAGGTTTTATTATAAATAAACTAGTGCTAAAGCCAACAAATAAGGGTTATTAAAAAAGTTAACAAGCTTTCCTTTTCCGGAAAGCTTGTTTGTAAAAATTTACATTTTTGGTTCCATTTTTTTCTTCATCGGTTTGTGTGTCATTTTTCCGTTCATCATAACACAATCGCCATTTTTAAGCATCATCGTTTTGCCATTCTTCATTTTCATGGATCCATCCATCATAACCATGGATCCATCAGACATTTTCATGTCTTTGTCCATCATCATACTTTTACCGTCTTTCATTTGCATCATTTTTCCTTCTTCCATCATCACACCGTTTTTGGGCATGGCCATAGTGTGCATTTTATGATGCGTTTTATGGTGCATTTTTTTATTTATGTGGGTTTGTGCCATAGAAGACGAAGTCACTAAAAAGGCTGCAGCAATAATCAATAAATGTTTCATATATTTTTTGTTTGATTGGTGACTAAATTTTTCGAAAAAAGCTGGGTAAGCTCATTAAAATGTACAATAACAATACCACCCTTTTATTTGTAATAGAATAATAATCTTTATTATACTCCAAAATGAATTAAAACGGAAATATTGAAACTTAGGTAACAGCGCAAAGTTTTAACTTTTTTAACCTTGGTCTTCTTTTATTCATTTACCCTAACTAAAAACATTATTATTTTTTAGGCAAAATGTTAATTGGTATTTTAGGGTAATTGTTTTTTAATTATTGGTTAGAGGTAGATTTTTTTAAACCTATTCAAGCCTTTTAGAAGTTGGGATTTTATTATGGAGGTGAATGAACTGTATCGAATAAATATGATTTGGCTAACCTAAAATGAATTATTGCTTTCGTGATAAAATGAACAGCAATATAAAATTTTACCCAAAAACTACCAGTAAATAAATGGCATATAATCTGCTTTAGAAAAGCAAACATTTATTTATGCTACTTTGCAACCTAATTATTGATTGGACACAAATGCACACGTACAACACGAGCATGGCCATTGGTGCGGGTGCGGGTTTATGCACCTTGGCAACTGCTTTAAAATCTGCATCGGGTAGCAAAATAAGTCCGACGGGCTATGCTATGACTTTTGGTATTTTAGGGTTGCTTTTATTTAGCACCGGATTGCATATGACGCTCACTTGGCCTTTGGCAAAGTACTTTCCATTTGATAATATAGTATTTGGCGAGCCATGCCTGTGCATCGGTTTAATTTTATTGGGACTTGCCTGGTATTTTAATAAAAGAGAAAGTATTATTCAATCGTCGTCTGACCCTTTACAGCTTATTGCAACTGATATTTATCCACTTCGTTTTTTTTTATATGGAATAGGGATCGGGCAAATTGGAATCGGAGTTGCCGGAGTGGTATTTAAGTTGTTTGCTGCGCCACCTGAGGAACCAATATCAGGATGGTTTGCCGCATACCCAATGTTAGAAACAATAATGATTTCCTCCTTATTTGCAATGAGTGGTGTCGCTGCTTTGTTAACGCCGATGGTTTTAAAAAAACATTCGAATGCAGAACAAAAAGCTTTCAATGGCGTCGACCTTTTGGCTTACAGAATCATGATGTTTTGTGGCAGCGTATGGATAATTTTCGGCGGGTTGAATTTTTTCACACACATTGGTCTGATCGTAAATACCACGAAGTAAAGTGTTCTCATCTGGCAGTGTATAAATGATGAACAATATCTAAAAAAAAATATTTGAAAAAACTCCTGCTCAAATGTTGATGCAGGAGTTTTTATAATTGTATTTAAGAAATTATTTAAATTTTAAATTCATAGAAACCACATCTGCATTCATTCCTGTTGTACGGCTGTAGTGCCCGTAGCGCAACTCTATCATGCTAAAATGCTTTTTGTTAAATACACCTTTGGGAGGCGCAAACCTAAATCCTGCACCAAAAAAGTTTGTCTGAAACTTTGAAAGATCGTAGTTGCTTGTATAAAATTGATCTTGCGAAGTATGTTGCTGGTATGCATTGAAATATTTGGATGCTGTTTGGTCGTAGTATCTGTAAAATGGACTAACAGAAAAAAATGGAGTGATCTTAATTGGTATTTCAATATTAGCGGTATTGGATTTTATACCCCAGTCATCTGTATAAAAACGGTAGTAAGTTTTTATAATAAATTTATCTCCTAAAAAGTAATTTGCTCTAAAACCTACCGGTATTTTAAACCGTGTGCTAGGCAGGTTTTCCTGGTGCACAGTGGCATCTTTAAAATATACTCTGTGAAAAGGCAATGATAGATATCCATCCTGTTTTACCGCATCGGCTAATAAAATAACCTGCATGCGTTCATTAATAATCTGCGAATAAGAAAGTGATGCTGCAAATGTATTACGTGCAGCAGAACCATAGTCGTTTTGCCGCCCGCTACCCGTGCGTAATTCAATGGGTTTTACAAGCAAAACCTGATCTAAAAATGTTTGCAATTTTGCAGTAAATTCTCCGTTTTTATTTTTCGTTTTTTGAGAGAACATAATATTTGCACCGTACGATTTGTAATCATATTCAGTAGAAGCAGAAAGCCCCGCTCCTATTGTAGTTCCATTTCTTTCGTTTTCTCTGCTCCAGTTTACAGATGGATAAATTCTTGTGTCCGCAGAAGATGCAGATGAGTTTGCTTTAAGATCTATCCTGTCAGATGATGCAGATGTGTAATGATCTACACCAAGCTCAGCTCCAAAGGTATGTTTGCGAAATTTTCTATCGTACTTAAAAAGTTTTACATCAATTACGTTGGCAATATCTGTAAGTTTCTCTGAACCTATCCCACCTGTTACTGCTGCATTGTTGCCATCTTGTTTGTAGTAGCTGGAAACCAGGTTGATTTCTTCCAGTTGCAGTTTCCTACTTTTAAAACTACTGCTGTCGGTTAGTTTAGTTTGCGCACCTGCACACAACAAAGAGAACATTGCCGCAGCTGTAAATAATATTTTTTTCATCAATAACTTTTATAAATGTCCAACGAAATAAATTTAGAATTTCCTTTTTCAAATCAGTTACAACCACAACCACCACCGCTTTTACCCGCATTTGCGCCCGAAGCGCCTTCTCTGTACGATTGAAAACTTAACTCCGATTTTTCAATTTTTCTGTTACCTAATATCATTTCAGAATCGTTAAGTCTATTTTTCTGATACGCTTTGACTGTTGTACATGATGATGTAAAAATTATTATCACAGCAAGTAAAGAAATACCAAAAATCAATTGTGTTAAACGAATAGTTTTCATTGTAGATTTATGTTTTTAGAAGTAAAGATTTTATTGTTATCATCGATAATAATGCAATGTATATGTTGCATTTGATTAATTAGGTTAATGCCTGCTTTCACTCCCATAATGGTAACAGG
>JBBRPX010000261.1:0-4637 GCA_038227505.1 Chitinophagales bacterium | reverse complement strand
GTTTGCTGGATGATGCAACCATGAAAAGAATTACCACAGGTGCCTGTATAAAGGCTACAGGCGAAATTATTGAGTCGCAGGGAAAGGGACAAAGGGTAGAACTGAAAGCTACTTCGATAGAAATTTTAGGAGATAGCGATGCGGAGAAATTTCCATTGCAACCTAAAAAACACAGCCTGGAATTTTTGCGGGAGATAGCTCACCTGCGGATGCGCACAAATACCTTTGGTGCTATTTTTAGAGTTAGACATTCGCTTGCATTTGCTGTGCATAAATTTTACAACGACCGTGGTTTTGTATACATGCATACGCCCATTATTACAGGCAGCGATGCAGAGGGTGCAGGTGAAATGTTTAAAGTAACTACGCTGCCGCTTGATGGAACTGCTCCAAAAAATGATGATGGTTCCATAAATTACAAAGAAGATTTTTTTGGTAAAAGCACCAATCTTACGGTTAGCGGACAACTTGAAGGTGAATTGGCGGCAATGTCATTCAGTGATATTTACACTTTTGGACCAACATTTCGTGCAGAGAATAGCAACACAACCCGCCACCTTGCAGAGTTTTGGATGATAGAGCCCGAAGTTGCTTTTAACGACCTTGAAGATAATATGAACCTTGCAGAAGATTTTATCAAATACATTATTAAGTACGCGATGGAAAACAATGCAGATGATCTTGCTTTTCTTGCACAACGATTAGAGGAAGAAGAAAAACAGAAGCCGCAAAATGAGCGCAGCGAAATGGGGTTGCTGGAAAAATTAAAATTTGTGGTAGACAATGATTTTGAGCGCCTTACTTATACAGAAGCGATTGAAATTTTAAGAGAAAGCAACCACAATAAAAAGAAGAAGTTTCAATACCTTATTGAAGGTTGGGGAACAGATTTACAAAGTGAGCATGAGCGCTATTTGGTAGAGAAGCATTTTAAGAAACCGGTGATATTGACTGATTATCCGAAAGAAATAAAATCGTTTTACATGCGCCAGAACGATGATGGAAAAACAGTGGCAGCTATGGATATTTTAGCACCGGGGATTGGTGAGATCGTTGGTGGATCGCAAAGAGAAGAGCGACTTGATAAATTAATGCAGCGCATGGAAGAAATGCATATTCCTGTTGAGGAAATGAATTTTTATTTAGATACCCGTCGCTTTGGTAGTTGTCCGCATGCAGGCTTTGGGCTTGGCTTTGAACGCTTGGTTTTATTTGTGACGGGAATGACAAATATCAGAGATGTAATTCCTTTTCCAAGATATCCGAAAAGTGCGGCGTTTTAATCTTTGAACCGCAAAGACGCGGAGACGCAAAGAATAGCCAAGAATAAATTAAAAAATATGATAGATTATAAACTGGAGGTTTTATAAAATTAAAGAGTGGCTTAGGTCGCTCTTTTTTTAATTGGAACAAATTATATTACATAAATATGCAGGCAACAGAAAAATTGATTTCTAAAAATGAACATCTTGGCGGATTAGATTTTTTGAGAACGCTTGCTATTTGCCTGGTGTTTATTTTTCATTACCAGGGTGGGCATTTTTATGAATGGATGTATGAGATCATTGGCTTTGGCTGGACCGGCGTAGATTTATTTTTTGTGCTAAGTGGTTATCTTATAGCTAAACAATTATTTAGCGAAGCTCAAAAGAGAAATGACATTTCTATAAAACGTTTTTACATAAAAAGATCTTTTCGAATTTTACCTGCCTATTTTTTTATATTGGCTTTGTACATTTTTATACCTGCATTCAGAGACCACCCATCTATTTCGCCAATATGGAAATCGCTGACTTTTACACAAAATATTAATCTCGATCCTAGTATTTACAATGCTTTTACCCATGCATGGTCACTTTGTATTGAAGAACAGTTTTATGTTTTTTTTCCTTTAATATTTCTGCTACTAGTTATTTGGAAAGCACAAAAAAAAGTATTTTATATAATATTTGCACTGTTTTTATTTACCTTCTTTTTCAGATTTTATTTGTGGAATAATTATTTAGATCCACTAAAAATTCCGAGAGAGAATCAGGGAAATTTTTGGGTGACCTGGATTTACTATTTCACCCTCTCCCGCCTTGATGGATTGTTGACAGGTATTGGCATTGCAGCCGTTTTTGAATATCTTCCTCTTATTAAAAAAAGGATACTTAAACATGGGAATACACTGTTTTTTATCGGCTGTATTGTATTATTGTCTGCCTATTTTTTATGTGATAAAAGAGATTCATTTAATGGGTCAGTGTTTGGTTTTTCAGTAGTTTCTATTGGTTATGGCTGCTGGGTTATGGCTGCCTTATGCCCCAACTGCTTTTTACACAAAATAAATTTCATTGGTTTTAAAACACTCGCTGTTTTATCGTATGCTGTGTATTTGTGCCACAAAGCTATTTGCCACTTATGCCATATTTATTTTAGCAAGCATGGCGTAGAAGATGATGGCAATTTAATGTTGCTTATTTGTATAGTAGCTACACTCATTGCAGCTGTTATTATTAGGTATGCTATAGAAAAACCTTTTTTAAGGCTGAGAGACAAATTATTGATACAAATGAAATAGAAACCCTTATTCAAAAATAATTTGCAGGGGCATTCTAAACGAAATGTTGCTTTTTTATAATGACAAAAAGAAAAAACTTTGTGTACATTTATTTAATAAACTTTTGTTGATGTTCGGTACAAAATACCTCGATTATATTTTAAATCCTGTAAACCTGCTTCGCACCAAAAAAGTGCTACAAGTAAACCCTACTGCTGTTCCATCACGCACAGAACCCGAAAGATCTCAAATCTCTGTTTTTGATTATACCAAAGAAAATGCTGAATGCATAAAAATGGATAAGGTAGAAGATACATACCCTTTTTTAAATAGCCATACAAGTACATGGATAAATATTGACGGTCTCCGTAAAGATAATGTAGAAAGAATTTGTGACCACTTTGGTATTCACCCGCTTATTGCTGAAGATATTTTAAGCATAGGCCAACGTCCAAAAATGGACGATATAAACGGCTTGCTTTTTTGTTTGATGTACATGCTTTCTTTTAATGAAAAGACAGGTGAAGTTGAAACAGAACAGGTAAGCATTATTTTGGGGCGTGGATTTGTACTTTCTTTTCAGGAGGAAGCTAATAAAGATCCTTTTAATCAACTACGAGAAAAATTAAAATTCGCAGTTAGTAAGGTCCGGCAAAGCAATGCTGATTTTCTTTTTTATTCTCTTATAGATTATATAGTGGATCACTATTTTATAGTGATGGAAAAAATGGGCGAAAAAATAGAGTTATTGGAAGAGGAAATTATTAAAAAAGCTGACAACCGAAGCCTCGTAAAAATTAATATGCTGCGCAAAGAAATGATTGTTTTAAAAAGAAGCATAGCTCCTGTTCGAGAATTGATCGGTGGCATAATGAGAAGTGAAAATGAATTAATAGAGGAAAAAACGGAGAAGTATTTTAAAGATGTATATGATCATATTATACAAGCTTATGATCTTTCTGAAAACTATAGAGATATGATGATGAGTTTACAGGATTTATATATGAGCAATGTAAACCTGCGTATGAATGAAGTAATGAAAGTAATGGCGGTGGTAACTTGTTTACTTGCGCCGGCAACAGTTATCGGCGGAATTTTCGGGATGAACTTTGAGCGTATTCCATTGCTACACAACCAATGGGGCTTTTTTATCTCTGTGGGATTAATGTTGTTTATTCCATTAATAATGCTTCGTTTTTTTAGAAAAAGGGGATGGTTTTAATTTTCACCGCTTATACACAAAATAGAATAAGTCTTTGTAAGGGCATTTTTCAGACCTTTTTTATCTCCTCTTTAATCTTCTACATTTCACTCCCCTCCGGAGAGGATAGGAGGGGCTGTAACTTTCTTCTTATAAACCGGCACCGTACTACATGGCTCACCATACATTATACTTTTTGCAACAGGTCTTAATTTTTGTGTAATCGCCACGTATGCCGCTTCACCAATCGGTAATTCTCCACAACCTTTTACTACAACTCTTGCATCGCTAAATATTGCGTTTTCTATTGTTTCAATATTGCGTAATAAAACTGTTTGTTTTACAAACGCTACATCACCAAAAATTATTTCATTAGCAACTGGTTGTAGCAAACTCACTGCAAGCATGTACGCCCACATCGGTATAACCGCATCTGCACTGCAAGTAAGCGCTACAATTTTATTTGTGTATGGAACTGTATCAAATGTTTTTAGGACTTCTCTAAAATCTTTTTCCTTTAATATTAGTCCCATAAAAAGATGATCCTTCATATCAAAAATCGCCACTTCTTCTTTAGGATAATAGTCTTCCAGGTTTAATGTTAAGATACCACTCTCTGCTACCTTGTTTATAAATACTTCTGCCATAAGGCAAAATTAAATCAAATTATAGCGTTTGGTACTATTCTTTATTGTAGGTTGGTAATATTAACAAAAAAAACCCGGTTGAAAATTCAACCGGGTTATTCTACAAAATACAGTTGTTTAGAAAAATTTTGCTCTTGTGTCTTTAATATCAGCTTGCTTTCTTAAAGCTTCAAACCAATTATTTGTCTGTTGGCGAATAGCTGCAAACCTAGCAGTGGTTTGTGCTGCTTTTTCGTCAGCCGATTGT
>JBBRPX010000260.1:0-4653 GCA_038227505.1 Chitinophagales bacterium | reverse complement strand
TATCAATTCTTCCTTTGATGAATTTTTTAAAATATAGCCTGAAGCGCCATTCTCAATCATTTTTTTTATATACAATCCCTGGTTAAATGAACTTAGTCCCAATATCATAATGCCTGGGTATTTTTCTTTCATTACAGCACATAATTCCACACCATCCATACCCGGCATACTGATATCCATCAACACCACATCAGCAGTATTGTTCACAAAAAAGCCCAGGCAGGATTGTGCATTCATGGCTTGTCCCATCCATGCGATATCTTTTTCGTTTTGCAGTAAAGCATGTATGCCTTCTATAACTACCGGGTGATCATCTACAATAAAAACGTGGATCATAATTATAGTTTGAATTCGATATTAATTAAAGTACCCTTGCCTGCTTCTGAATGAATTTCCAAATGGCCTTTTAAATAAGCTACCCTTGATTGAATACTAATAAGGCCAGCGCCTTTATTATCTTTCAGCGCAGTATCAAACCCTTTTCCATTATCTTCTACAATAATACTGAATCTTTCTTCTTCTTTAACCAACTGTACTATTGCTTCTGTTGCGGCAGCATGCTTCATAATATTATTCAGCAGTTCCTGTATGATACGGTAAATAATTATTTCGGCTGATTTTTCGATTCTTGTATCCAACCCAAGGGATTGGTATTTTACTAATAGTAAGTTGGTGGTATTAATAGTATTGCAATATTCTTTCAATGCTTCATCCAGCCCAAACTTCGTCAGCATTTCAGGCATCATGTTATGAGCTACGCGTCGCAGTTCCTTAATAGAAGTGTCCAGCATATCCAGTGACCGTTCAAACACAGTCATGTTCTCGGGTGTAATAATTAAATTGTCTTTCATATTGCTTAGGGAAAATTTTACTCCTGATAATAAGCCACCCAATCCATCGTGCAGGTCCTTGGCAAGGCGGCTGCGTTCTTCCTCCTGGCCCTGCAGCATAGAACCAACTGCTACCAACTGCTTATCTTTTTCCAATTCACGTATGCGTTGCTGTTGCAGTTCATCCTGTTGTTTTGACAAAAGGTGGCGATGACGAAAATTGCGGTATCCTAAAAATCCAACGATCACTAATGCAGCAAGTGAGCCGATCAAAAAATAATTGATAATCGATTTTTGTTTAAGTGCCAGGTCCTGTACCTGCTTATCTTTTTCAAGGTTGCTTATTTTAGTTAGTTTTTTTTCACTTTCGTAACGTGCTTCTAAAAAATCGATGCGTTTAAGACTGGTTTCATTGAGCATGCTATCTTTCATAAGGTCATAAGTTTTCAGGTGCTGGAAGCCTTCCTTTAAATTGCCGGTTATCCGGCAGTATTCTGCCATTAACTGGTGCCAGTCTTTTTTTATTTCCCTGAAATTATATTGCTCGATAATGGCATTGGAACTGTCTAAATGTTTTTTAGCAGCAGCCATGTCTTCCTTATGTGGATCCATTTCCTGGTTAGCCAGGAAGTTCAATGTTTGTGCAATATCATAGGGAGAATTGATGGCTTTTGCTATTGGCAAAGCCTTGTTGTGATAATAAATGCTGGAATCAATATTATCTATTTGCTGGTAGTAAATACCCATATTGAAATAGCAGAGATATTGATCGTATTTGTTTTTGGTCTGGTCAACAAGCGCCTGGGCTTTGCGTATCATGATTAAACCAGAATCATACTTTTTTACATTGACCAGGCTGCCTCCGTAACTAATATACGCGGTAGTCTTTTGTTTATCATTGCCATATTTCATTGCGTACTCCAGCGCTTCGTGGCTTACCGCTGCGGCTTTTTCAGAAAGATTCAGTGCAATATAAGTAGAAGAGATATTGTTGATAGTTGGGATAAGGTTGGGCTCTGTAGGGTAATACTTTTCATAAATAACAACTGCTTCCCTGAATGAAATAGCAGCACCTTCATAATCTCCATTGAGGTAAGAGATCACCCCCATATTATTAAATAGCGAAGCACGGTTTTTGTTTAGAGAAGCTTGTTCTTTATTCTCCTCACATAACGCGATGGCTTGCTTGTACAGTATATATGCTTTTGCAGGGTCAGACTTAGTATATAAAACACCTTCCAGTTCCAATACAGCAATTTTGGCTACCACAGTATTCAGTTTGCCTGCAAGCTGGGTGGAGGTCCTGAAGTATTTCCAGGCTAAAGCGGTATCAATATTCTCATAATATTTAGACACTCTTGTAGCCATCATCAATCTTGACGAATCATTTTTTTCCTTATCAAGATAAGTTTGAAAAGTGTCTATTACAGCCTGGCTTTTAGCAGCAAAAGAAAATAAAAGGCCTGCTAAAATAAAGAGACTGGTTTTTTTATTCAGCTGGTACATAATACAAAGTATCGGTGATAAAAAATAAAGTATGGTTCAAAGGTTGATATTAAACTGCACAAATGCAAACAATCTGTTGAATAAGCATAACTACTTATTGAGTTCAATATTTACCAGGGTTCCTTTGCCTGCCTCTGAATGGATCTCTAACCTGCCTTTTAAATAATCTACCCTTGATTGAATACTGGTAAGCCCTGCACCTTTATTGTCTTTAATTAGTGCAGTGTCAAACCCTTTGCCATTGTCTTCCACAATAATACTCAGCCGGCCGTCTTCTTTCACCAATTGCACGATCGCTTCTTTTGCTTCGGCATGTTTCATTATATTGTTCAGCAATTCCTGGATAATACGGTAAATAATTATTTCGGTTGATTTTTCAATTCTTGTATCCAACCCAATGGATTGGTATTTTACTATTAACAGGTTGGTTGTATTAATAGTATTACAATACTCTTTCAATGCCTCATCAAGCCCAAACTTCGTCAGCATTTCTGGCATCATATTATGTGCTACACGCCGCAGTTCCTTAATGGAAGCGTCGAGCATATCCAGTGACCGTTCAAACACGGTCATGTTGTCGGGTGTTATAATTAAGTTGTCTTTCATATTGCTAAGTGAAAATTTTACGCCTGATAATAAACCACCCAGGCCATCATGCAGGTCTTTAGCCAGCCGGCTGCGTTCTTCTTCCTGCCCCTGCAGCATAGAATCTACAGCAACCAATCGCCGGTCTTTTTCTAATTCACGTATGCGTTGCTGCTGTAATTCATCCTGTTGTTTTGCTAACAGGTGACGGTGCCGAAAATTGCGGTAGCCCAAAAAACCAACAATGATCAATGCAGCTAAAGAGCCAATTAAAAAATAATTCAGTATTGATTTTTGTTTGATGGAAAGCGATTGCGAAAGTTTATCTTTTTGTAACTGTAATATTTCTTTTTGTTTTTTTTCTGTTTGGTATTTAACTTCTGTTTCATTCATCTGCCGTTGCACTTTTTCTTTTTTTACGCTATCACTTATAGCTATAAATTGTTTTTGATACTGGTGCGCTTTAGCAATGTTACCAGCTTTTTCCTCCACTTCGGTAAGCAATTGCAAGGCCTGTACTTTACCCAGGGGAATATTTATCCGGTCCGATTCATTTAATACATGCAATGCCAGTTCTCTTGCTTTAGTGAGATTGCCGGTATTGAGGTAGCAGGCAGCAATTCCTTCCTCACTATTGACTACCTGGAAATCATCATTCATTTTTTTAGCAGCTTCATTTGCTTTTTGATAACTGGCCAAAGCGTTATTCCATTCTTTTTTCTTACGGTAAATGCCGCCAAGTATATAATAAAAACGGACATCTAAATTTGGCTTGTTTAATTGCATTACAACAGGCCGCACTTTTTCGAGATATACTGATGAGGAATCAAATTGAGACAGTGCACTAAAATCATCAGCTACAAATAGATGTCCGATCACATATACATCAATATCATCGTTTGGGTTCAGGTAAGTTAATCCCAGCTTGTCATATAGTAAAGAATTTTCAAATTGCTCCAGTTCATAATAGTTACTGGCAATATCCGCGTGCAATGTTGCCAGGGAAACATTTTTTTTAGCGCTTTTTATATGTTCAATTCTGGCAATGCCTTCCAGGCAATACTGGGTGGACTCCTGGTAATGATAAAGCTTAGCCGATGAAAGGGCTTTACCAGTCAGGCAATCTGTTTTTTCAAATTGGTAAATTTCAAATTGTGCCGACGCTGGCGGGGCTGAATTTATTAACCCGTTGTATAAAGCTATTGCAGAGTCATAGTACAGCAGCGATGCTGTATATTTTGCTTTGTCAAAAAGTAAATCACCTGTTTTTAAAAAATATTTAGCCGGGTAATATTTGCTACCGGTGGTTTTTGCAAGTGCATACCCAGCTTCAAGGTATCTGTAAGTTGCATTGGCATCTTTTCCACTGAATTGTTCTGCAAGCTGGTAGTTCAATTTAATCCTGGTAGTATCCTCTTGTGCTTTTTGTAATAAACTGCTAAGGCTGTCAATCGTTTTTGTTTGTGCCAATGCGGATGATAAAAATATTAACAAGGCAGATAGAGAAACACAAAAATTTATTTTGAGCCGCATAATCAAAATTAAATGAGTTAACTTTTTCAAAGGTTGTTAATCTATATCATAAAAGCAAGGAGCAGCTTTAAAATACCAGTTTCGGGTGATTATTGTTGAATTCAATAAAAGATGTTATTACACATTGAATTCAATGTTCACTAAAGTTCCTTTTCCTGGTTCAGTATGAATATCCAGCATGCCTTTAAGATAGTTCACC
>JBBRPX010000259.1:0-4667 GCA_038227505.1 Chitinophagales bacterium | reverse complement strand
TTGCCTGCTACCACTACGTTTACATAATGCTTAGTTCTTAGACAATGATCAAAAACAGACAATAAACAATTGGCATCTGGTGGCAAATAAACTCTTACCACATCTGCTTTCTTGTTAATAACATGATCTAAAAAGCCTGGGTCTTGATGTGTAAAGCCGTTGTGATCTTGCTGCCAAACATGTGATGCCAACAAATAATTTAGTGAGGCAATTTTTCTCCTCCAAGGTAATTCTGATGTTACTTTTAACCACTTTGCATGTTGACTAAACATAGAATCAACAATGCGAATAAAAGCTTCATAACTGTTGAATAATCCATGACGACCGGTAAGCAAATAGCCTTCCAGCCAGCCTTGGCACTGGTGTTCACTTAACATAGAATCCAACACCTCACCTGTTGGTGCAAGAAACTCATCATATGATTCTGTTGATGCTTCCCACTGGCGATTAGTAGTTTCGAAAATAGCACCGAGCAAATTCGATAGTGTTTCATCTGGACCGAATATTCGAAAATTATGCTGATTGCGATTGAGACTTGCTATATCTCTCAGAAACTTGCCAAGCACCATCGTATCTTGTCCCATTACCTCACCTGGCGAAGTAACATGCACTGCATGCTTGTGAAAATCAGGCATCATCAAATCATGCAAAAGTACGCCGCCGTTGGTGTGTGGGTTTGCGCCCATTCGTCTGTTGCCAACAGGTGCTAGCTCAGCAAGTTCAGGAATGAGCTTTCCGTTTTCATCAAATAGTTCTTCTGCTTTGTAACTTTTCATCCAGCGTTCTAGCAGCTTTACATGTTGTGGATGTTCTGCATCAACTAAAATAGGTACTTGATGAGAATGAAAAGTTCCTTCATTTGGTACACCATCCACTTCTTTCGGTCCGGTCCAACCTTTTGGTGAACGTAAAATTATCATGGGCCAGCGGGGTCTTGTCGTATCGTTCCCAGCCCTTGCCCTGCCTTGTCTGCGGTGAATTTCTTCAATTGCTTTATCAACCGTTGCAGCCATAAGTTTGTGTATCGTTGAAGGATCATCACCTTCTACAAAATAAGGCGTCCATCCACAGCCTTTGTAAAATTGTTCCAATTCTTCATGGTCTATTCTTGCCAAAATAGTAGGGTTACTAATTTTATACCCATTTAAATGAAGGATGGGAAGAACTGCTCCGTCAGTAATTGGATTTAAAAATTTATTGGAATGCCAAGCAGTAGCTAACGGTCCCGTTTCCGCTTCACCATCACCAATAATACAGGCAACAATTAAACTAGGATTGTCGAAAGCTGCACCAAAAGCATGACTCAATGAATATCCGAGTTCACCCCCTTCATGAATAGAGCCAGGTGTGGTGGGTGCAACATGGCTAGATATACCGCCAGGGAATGAGAACTGTTTAAACAACTTTTTTAATCCGTCTTCATCCTGTGTGATATTTGGATATACTTCTGTCCAAGTGCCTTCCAAATAAACATTGCCAACCAATGCTGGTCCACCGTGCCCAGGCCCAGCTATGTAAAACATATCAAGGTCATATTTTTTAATTGCACGATTTAGGTGTACATAAATAAAATTCTGTCCGGGGGTAGTACCCCAATGCCCTACCACCAATGGTTTTACGTGTTCCAGTTTCAACGGTTCTTTTAAAAGCGGGTTATCATACAAGTAAATTTGCCCTACAGATAAATAATTTGCGGCACGCCAATAGGCATCCATCTTTTGAAGTAATTCCAGCGATACTGTTTCATCTGCTGCACGCATATTTTCAGTTTCCATAATTTTATTTTTTTTAAGGTTTATTTTACTTTTAACATACTTGCATTAATTGCTACCACTATGGTACTTACGGCCATTAATGCGGCACCTATAGCAGGGCTTAACAATATTCCCCAATGATATAATACGCCTGCGGCTAATGGTAATGCTATCACATTATAACCTGTAGCCCATATTAAGTTTTGAATCATTTTGCTATGCGTGGCTTTGCCAAATAAAATCAAACTCACAATGTCTTTCGGATTACTATTTACTAAAACAATGCCTGCAGTTTCTGCTGCTATATCGCTGCCACTACCAACTGCAATGCCAACATCAGCCTGAGCAAGTGCTGGCGCATCGTTTACACCATCGCCTGTCATCGCTACAAACTCACCTTTACTTTGCAGCTCTTTTATCTTTTCTAATTTTTGATCGGGCAATACTTCTGCAATAAAACTATCCATGCCGAGTGTTTCACTTACGCTCTTTGCTACCTTACTATTATCGCCAGTTAACAATATCGATTTTATATTTTCTTTTTTTAATGTGGCAATTGCTTCTGCAGATTCGGGGCGTATTTCATCTGATAAAGCAATGTATCCTGAAAGTGCATCGTTGATGATAATAAACACAACAGTTTCCGTATCATTGGCTTTAAAGCCATC
This sequence comes from Chitinophagales bacterium, assembly GCA_038227505.1. Lineage (GTDB taxonomy): Bacteria > Bacteroidota > Bacteroidia > Chitinophagales > Chitinophagaceae > Ferruginibacter. The sequence continues at coordinate 2,245 of JBBRPX010000259.1, read as the reverse complement.
CGGAATAGCGATATTTTTTTCCTTTAAATATCCTGGACTAACAACTAGTATTTTTTTTCCTTCAACAGTTGCCTCCACACCCTTGCCTGTAATGGCATTAAAATTTTCAGTTGCTGGAACAGTGAGGGATAAAGTTTTTGCTTTTTGCAAAATACCAGTCGCAATTGGATGTTCTGATTTTTGCTCCAACCCAGCTGCAAGCCTTATCAATTCATTTTCACTAACCTCTTTTTGCAGCGATACTATTTTCGATACTTCAAATTTTCCAACAGTAAGTGTACCGGTTTTGTCAAATACGATGGTGGTAATTTTTCTTGAATTTTCAAATGCTGTTCTGTTCTTAATAAGCAATCCATTTTTTGCAGCCAGCGAAGTTGATCTTGCTACCACCAGTGGTACCGCCAATCCCAGAGCATGTGGGCAACAAATCACAATAACTGTCACCATCCTTGCCATCGCAAAATCTAAAGGATGACCAGTTAAATACCAATATAAAAATGTTGAAATACCAGCAGCTAATGCAATAAAAGTTAACCATTTTGCAGCCTTGTCTGCTAACAACTGTGTTTTTGATTTTGCCTTTTGCGCATCGTCCACCAGTTTAATAACTTGAGATAGATACGAGTCTTTGGCAGCATTAGATACGATTACTTTTATAGAACCATTTCCATTGATGGAACCTGCAATTACTTTATCGCCGTTTATCTTTTTCACCGGCTTCGATTCTCCTGTTAGCATTGATTCATTCAGGTAACTTTCACCTTCGGAAATAATACCATCGGCAGCAACTTTTTCGCCAGGTTTTACAAGAATAATATCTTTCTGTTTTAATGTATCCGTTTTTACATCCTGTACTTTATCACCCATTACCATGTGGGCATCTGATGGCATTAACTGCACCAATAATTCCAGTTCTTTGGAAGCTCCAGCAATGGATTTCATTTCTATCCAGTGCCCGAGTAACATGATGAGAATAAGCGTTGCCAGTTCCCAATAAAAATCCATCCCTTTTAAGCCAAAAACCGTGGCAGTACTGTAAATGTAGGCGACTGAAATTGCAAAGGCTATCAGTGTCATCATGCCAGCATTTTTATCTTTTAACTCACTAACCAACCCCTTTAAGAAAGGCCAGCCACCATAAATAAATACCACGGTTGATAATGCAAATAAGATATAATGCGAACCCGTAAATTGCCAGTCTACACCAATGAACTGCTGTATCATTGGTGATAACAATACTATTGGTAGCGTCAATATCAATACCACATAAAATCGCTTTTTAAAATCAGCAATCATCATCGCATGATGGTTATGACCTGCATGGCCCATAGGTGGATTATCACCCTTTGGCATTTCATCATGTTTCATTTTTGAATGGTCCATACTGTTAATTTTTTATTTTTTTTCCATTGTAAGCAGAAAAAAACTTTCTTTCAACGCAGTCACACTGTGTGGAACATTCGCTTCTAAAGTGATCATTTGCCCTTTTGCTAATGAAAATATTTTTTCTTCAGCAAGGAAGTTAATTTTACCATCCAGCACCTGAACACTAATATTCCCAATGGCGGTATGTTCTTTTAATTCCGCATTTTCATGCAATCCAATTAACACTATTGTAGTAGTATCAGATTTGAATACCGTGATGGAATTATGATCAGTGTCTGCCCAAGTAGTTTCCTGTTTTAGTTCAGCAATAAACTTATTAAGATCAATTTCAACTAACCTAGCATTCAACTGCCTTTTACCCTCAGGGCGTAAGGCAGTGGCTTCGTTGGATTTATTTTCCATTAGTTTATTTTTATTTATTTATTGATTTTTAATTCTGAAATCAATCTATCTGATATTTCATCTGAAGAAATGCCATAGCCATTTACCAATACACCTTTTTTGCCAAACTTTGTTGAGGAAATGGCATATAATATTGACTGATCATCTGGATTTGTTTCACCCTCAAACCGAAAAAATTTATCTATTATAAAATCATCGGGTGATAAAATCATTGCTTCATGATGACATACTAAATATTCTGTATTGATATTAAAGTCTATTGTATAGCCTTCTTTTTTTAAAGCATTAATTGTTTCTGATAATGTACCATAACTTTCTTTCATAACTGATTTTATCCCCCGATTCGAATTTTTTAGATTTCAAAATCTAAGTTAATTATCAACGTTCTTCTTCATAAATAGGTACAGTACCTTCATCTGCAAACCCACTACTAGTTCGTGGTTTTACATTTTCAACT
>JBBRPX010000258.1:0-4725 GCA_038227505.1 Chitinophagales bacterium | reverse complement strand
TATTCATACAATAATATAAAAAAAATGATGTTTGCTATTACAAAAATGACGGATACGTGGATATGTGTATAAAAAGCTGAAGTATGTTGTAAGATTAAAGCCAGAAATTTTTACTTTATATACCCAATAAAAATTTAAATTAGCAGCTTCCAGGGGGTTATGGCCCGGAGACTTTTTAGCTAAAGAATAGTATAATGGGGAAATTAAAACCCAATCCTATTTTACCTCTACCTATTATTTGATATGAATAGAAGACTTTTTATTATTAGCTCTGCCGTTGTAGCTATTGGATTACCAGTGGCTTATTATTATAGAAAAAACAAATGGGATAATAGTTATCTGACTACGCCTTGTATGTTGAGTAACATTTGCGACAAAAAAACATTAATTCAAATTGGCGAAATTTACCGTAAACAGGTGCCTGGTGAAAATGTAAAACAAACATTAAAGAATCTGATCGTCACTAATAATACGGGGAAATTAACTACTTTAACTGATCACGAACAAATTGTAGCATTTATTGATGAAAAAATCCGCCAGGAATTCCAGAGATCAGAAACTACAATAATTAAGAACTGGATCATTTCTATTACTGAAGCACGGCAATGTGCATTATTATCCTTGAGTACATAAAAACTTTTAATATTTATGCATATTGATGCCAGACAATTAGATAACCAATCAATTATAGAAGGGGACATTTGTATTATTGGAGCCGGGGCAGCTGGTATTTCAATTGCTTTGGACTGGATTAATACGCCTTATAAAGTAATATTACTGGAAGGAGGTGGATTTGACTATGATGACAGGGTGCAGGAATTGTACAATGGAAAGTTAACCGGACACCCTTATTACCCAATGAAGGCAAGCCGCTTACATTATTTTGGAGGAAGTACCGGCCACTGGGGTGGAATGTGTTCAACTTTTGATGACATAGATTTTGAAAAAAGAGATTGGGTAGAAAACAGTGGATGGCCCATCAAAAGAGAAGATATCGCAGCCTTTTATCCCAAAGCACATAATATCCTTGACCTTGGTGAATACGAGTGGGATGTAAAATATTGGCAAACAAAAGATCCATCTTTAATTCCCCTACCATTAGATGAAACTGTTATTTGGAATAAGATGTGGCATTTTAGCCCGCCCACAAGATTTGGCCAGAAATATAAAGACGCCATTGCACAGGCTCAAAATATTCATTTGTATACTTACGCAAATGTTACAGACATAAATGCTACCGACGATATTTCTGCGATCAAACAAATAACTGTAAAGAATTATGCCGGCAAAGAGCACACGGTGAAAGCAAAATATTTTGTCCTCGCCTGTTGTGCAATACAAAATGCAAGGGTTTTATTGTCTTGTAATAAACAGGCACCCGCAGGTCTTGGTAATAATAACGATTTAGTGGGACGGTATTTTATGGAGCATGTAGAAATAAAAACAGGCGAGTTGTGGTTAAGTCATACTAACCGGATGGAATTATATAAGATGGATGGTATAACTAAAATAAGAGCTGAATTAGCAATTTCAAGCACTAAACAAAGAGAGTTAAAAGTATTAAATGGCTCGGTGTCTTTGATGCCCTTGCATATGTCAAACAACACTATACCTTCAATAAAGATATGGTCAAATAACGACCCCCGTAAAAGCCTGGATAGTTTTCATAAATATTCTTCTTTAGATAAAAGGACTTTTATTCAAAAAATGTTTTCCGGTAGCTCTTTTAACTCTTACGGCCTTTTTACCAGGGCGGAACAAGTTCCCAATCCGACTTCCCGCGTGGTATTGAGTGATGAAACCGATGAGTTGGGAATGCCAAGAGCTAACCTTAACTGGGCATTATCCCCGATTGATAAAAAAACAGTTTTTACAATAAATAAACTTATTGGCGAACAATGTGGTGTTAATGGTATTGGGAGGGTAAAACTGAATGATTTCCTCGTAGACAAAGATGAAAATTTACCGAGCTTTACCAGTGGGGGATGGCATCATTTGGGTACAACAAGAATGAATGATAATCCTAAAGAAGGGGTTGTTGATGCAAATTGCAAAATACACGGCATCCAAAATTTATATGTCGCCGGTTCGTCTTGTTTTACAACTGGTGGTGCAGTTAACCCTACTTTAACTGTTGTTGCAATAAGCTTGCGCCTTTCAAGCCACTTAAAGGAACGAATTCAAATCACTTAAAAATTATCCTTGCCTATTAAAAGTTCTCCCTTTTTTATAGCTTCTTTTTTGCCATGTATACCATCCCCATATGGCGATGATAAGCAACAAAATAGTATAACAGCCAATTACGAGGTAATGCTTATGAAAAAAAGAATAACTAAATAAAATAAAACTGCCTATCCAGTAAAACCAGGCTAACACTTTTTTCTTTGTTAACAGCCACACCGCTGTAAAAGCAGCAGCATTTGCCAATGCATCTTTTATCACAAAAATATTGGGAGAAAAATACTTTTTAAAACAGGATGTAATAAATAAAATAATTAAAAACATCCCTGCAAAGTATGCAGCACTTACAAGGGATTCCTTTAGATTTATAGAAGTGATCCGTAAAATTCTGTGGTTCCTGTTATCCCTTTTAAGCCAAAGCCGCCAACCCCAAAAAAGCATCGCTGTAAAATAAAAATTTAAAAAAATCTCTCCGTATAAATTTTTATCTAAATTGATAAAAATACAAATCATTATTTGCAATAAGGATAATGGGTACGCATAAATGTTTTCCAGCTTATATAACCATAAGCCGATAATGCCGGCTAAAAACGCAAGCATTTCAATTATGTTTATTTGCAGCGTTTCATAGTAAATGGGCCGTATTAATTGTTCCCTGTAATTGTAAGGCGGCCGGCCGGCATTAAGTAAGTATACTTTATCGTTATCTTCGAAGGAATAAGAGGCTGGCGACCCAATTATAAAAAGAGGGTCATTGTTATTGCCATTATTAGTAAAAGTATTTTTCCTGATCAAAAAACTATCTATTACCGAAGCCGGGTTGGCTACTATGGCTGCTACTCTAAAATTAGCTATCTTATTCCCAATGATTTGAATGTTATTGCCGTTTCTTAATCCTGTTACCTGTATCCCATAGTTAGGAGAATTATTTGCGGCTGAGTTTATTTGATTATCCAGGATATAAAAATCATGAAAAGTATAGTGCAGGTTATTGCCTAGCAAAGTTCCGCAGTTGATGTTAATGGCACTTCCATAATTCCCATTACCGGTATTTATACCAATATCTGTAAAAACATTTTTGCGTATAACAATATTTTCCAGGTGTGTATTTTCCTGTGCATTAAATAAAATAGCTCCTGAAATCTTATCAAATGTATTATGCTCAACAATTACAGCTTCTGCAGAAAGTTCAAAGATCAAACCACTCTGGAAAAACTTGTTTAAGCTGGGCTGTAAAATTTTATTATCGTGAAACCAAACTCCATAATCATACTTACCCCTGCTTATGTTCACAAGGTCAATAGCACCTTCAATGGTATTTCCATGGATCTCCGTTCCACCACTGATATTCCATAATTCTATTGCAAAATCCCAGTCGTTATCTCCGGGGAAACTACCTAAATATTTATTCTTTGTTAGAATGTTATTATATATTTTCACTCCCCTGATATAACCGCCTGCAGCAAGTTTAACCGGCCAGCCATTGTGCCCGGCGGGCCGGCTGTTTTGAATAATCGTGTTTTTGTAAATTAACATTTCCTCCTGCCCCCCAATATTCAAACAGCCCCTTCCATATCCATCAAGGTATTGTGCACAGTTTACAACAGTGTTATTGTAAAAAGAATTGTTTTTTGCATACACGCCAGGTTCGCCATCCGTAATAGCATTCGTACCCGTAAAAATTATTCCCCTGTCTCTAAAATCAATCATGGTAATATCATGTATACTAACATTGCTCCTGCCACCTACCCATATGCCCCAAAAGGTGGAAAGATTTTGCCCGTCAAATTTTAAGTTTGAAATATGCTGATTACCATCTGTCCCTTCAGTTGACCTCACAGAAAGAAATTCTTTCCAATCCTCTGTTAAATTACTTGTAATAACAGACCCGGTTCCTTCACCCTCAATACTTACTCCCGCTGCCAACGAACATTGATTGAATTCTTTGTAAACTCCTGTGGCAACATGGATAATATCTCCACTTTTTGTGACGCTTGAAGTTGCTTTAAATAATGATTGCCATGGACTGCTTACGCTGCCATTTCCATAAACGTCACTACCTTTTGGATTGATGTAAAAAGTATTTGCTGAAGTATTTAAAAAAAATAAAACGAAAGACAAAGTAACGACCGCTCTCATCACGTTTTTTTTTGGTGATTATAAAAATACATTTTTTGAAAGGCTAATCAAATAAATTAGATTTTAATTCGCCAGGCACGGGTTACTAATTTTTATATCAATTTAGAGTTAGTCCAGTGAGTTAACTTTCAAACTTTCCTTAAAATATGTAGTATACCATAGCGACTCTTTGTCGGTTAAATGCAGTCCGTCGGTAGTCTTATAATTAGAATTATCGGGAATATTGATATAAATATATTCTTCGGCAGGGAATCTTTTATAAAACTCAGCCCTGATAAATTTCGCTAATGGCAACTGAGTTAAAGAAGGGTTGATGGGCATTTCAAAAAAAACAATTTTAACTCCATTTTTTTTAAAATAGTTAACGTAATCTATAAGCGTTAAAAAGTTTTTATTGACCACTGT
>JBBRPX010000257.1:0-4795 GCA_038227505.1 Chitinophagales bacterium | reverse complement strand
GTAATAGAGAAGAAAAAGGTTGCTGTAATATTTTCAGTAGCATTTTTTGTAGTTTTTTTCTGGTCAGCTTTCGAACAAGCGGGTGCCTCACTGACATTTTTTGCTGACGAACAAACGAATAGGCACTTAGGTTTGATAATTCCAAAATGGATAATCTATGTTGTATATGCAGGCTTACTTTATTATCTATTTACAACTTGGAAAAGAGCAGTTAAAAATTTAAAAGAAAATGATTTGTCACTACTAAGAGGTGCTCAAGTTGTAATTGGAATTTTAGCAATAATTATTGTTTATTCAACCGTCAATTTAATCTCAGGAACGGGAAATAATCTAGATTTAAATGAGGTTCCGGCGAGTGCATTTCAGTCGTTAAATTCTGTGTTTGTGGTTTCATTTGCTCCTATGTTTGCATGGTTATGGTTAAAATTAGGGAAGAGTGAACCGGCATCACCCACTAAAATGGCTATAGGTTTAATGTTGTTGGCTATCGGTTTTTTAGTAATTGCTTTTGGGGTTAAAAATGTGCAACCTGGTGTAAAAGTTAGTATGCTGTGGCTTACTAGCATGTATCTTCTGCATACATGGGGCGAACTTTGTTTATCTCCAATAGGCTTATCACTTGTAAATAAGCTTTCGCCGCTTAAATACGCATCTATGTTAATGGCTGTCTGGTTTTTAGCAAATGCTTTCGCAAATAAACTTGCGGGTGTTTTAAGTGCACTGTATCCGGAAGAGGGTAAAATAACTTCATTTATGGGATATCAAATGAGCAACCTCTATGAATTTTTTATGCTTTTTGTAATTCTTGCAGGTGTAGCATCTTTAATTTTATTTGGGCTTACAAAATCGTTGCAAAAACTCATGAATGCTGAGAAATAAAAAGATATGACTCTTTTTATTTCATCCAAAAGTTCTGTTACTTCCTTGTATAAGATACGTATCATTTAAAAGATGATACGTATCTTTGTAAAAAAATGTTATGACTGCCAAACTCACATTAAGCATTGATGAAGAAAAGATAAAAAAAATAAAATATTATTCAAAAATGAAAGGGATGAGTGTGTCTAAATTTTTTGAAAAAAAAATCGATGAAGCAATCGCTGAAAAACCAAAAAAGAAAATAGATGCATCTAAGCTTTTAGGTGCTTTGGGACGACTTAAGGAACCGTTTAACTGGAAGGAAATTAAAACACAATATCTTATTAACAAACATGGTCTATAATCTTTTTCTTGATACAGATATTATTTTAGATGTGTTACTTAAAAGAGAAGCTTTTTATAAAGAAAGCTTTGAAATCTTCTCTTTGTGCGAAACAGAAAAAGTAACCTTATTTACTTCATCATCTATCATAATGAATGTTCAATACATTGGAGGTAAAATATCTAATAAAAGAAATGCAGCATCAATACTTAAATATATGGTTGAGAATTTTATTGATATTATTAACCCAAGCCGCAATGCAATTTTAGAAGCATATAATTCAACATTTAAAGATTATGAAGATGCTGTTCAATACTTCACAGCAAAGGAATACGGATTAATTGATTTTATTATTACCCGTAATATAAAAGATTATAAAGATGCAGTAAAAACCTTGCCTGCTTATACACCTTCGCAGTTTTTAAAATATTACGCTAAATAAAATTCATCTTCTCATAATTGCCTCCCAAAATATCTTTATCGTTTACACCTAGCCAGTTATTTAAAACGGTTGCATACACATTTTTAAAATCTACTGTATGTTTTAAATCGCCATCATTTAAGTTTGAAAGATCTGGCATTTCGTTTAGTATACCTTTTTGTTTTAATCCACCACTTATTAAAAACATATTGTTAGCAGTGCCATGGTCGGTTCCATTGCTGGCATTTTGCGAAACCCTTCTACCAAATTCAGAAAAGGTCATCATCAATACATCATCAAACCTGTTGTTGCTTTTAAGATCGGAGGTAAATGCTTTTACTGCACCGTTCAGTTCATCAAACAATCTTTTTTGCTGCTGAACCTGGTTTACATGAGTGTCAAAACTACCGAGCGATACATAGTATACTTTTGTGTTTATATCAGACATTATCAGCGATGCAATTGTTTTTAAATTTTTTCCAAGCTCGGTCGTAGGATAGCTTTGTTTAGTGGGGTTCATCTTGCTTTTCTTAAAAATATAGTCAGCACTGCTTAGAGTTTCGCTCATCGTTTTGTACAAATAATCTACCGTTTCTTCTGTTTTTAGATGCGCTGCATTTATATCTTTATAAAACTTTTCATTACTTGTATTGTATAATTTGCGTGGGTCTTTAAACGCAAGCCCTTTGCTGTTGTTGCCTTTTAAAGCGAGGCTCAGTGTATCATCAAGCTCCAAAGCCTGAGTAGGTTTATCGCAACCTTTGCATTGTGCATCTAAGTAACGGCCAATCCATCCTGTATTTAAATATTCGTTGCTAGCACTTGCACTCTGCCATATATCCATGCTTCTAAAATGAGAGCGGTCGGGGTTTGGATAACCAACGCTGTTCATTATTCCTAAATTTCCATCATCATATAATCCCTTAAAAACTTCGAGCGCTGGGTTTAATCCAACTTCGTCGGTTAGGTGAAGTGCATCATTTTTTGCAATACCAATCACTTTTCGTTCTCTATAATATATATCATTTGTAACAGGTATTACAGTATTAAGTCCATCGTTACCGCCGCTAAACTGTAGCACTACCACTACTTTATTACCTGCTGGCACCATCGCAGGTTTTTCAAATGCCTTTAAAAATTTAGGCATCATCAGCGATGCTGTTGCGAGTGAGCCAATCTGTAAAAATTCTCTGCGTTTAAAATGCATAATAATATTTTTTAGGTTGCGGGTTAGGTGTTACAGGTTAGAACTTGCTAATAGCCGAGTCGTTTCGTGCTCTGTTGTCTGTAGACTGTGGTCTATCTTTTGTCTCACATCTTTTGTCTTAAGTCAAGCCTCAGCACAACTGATACTCTGGTGTACTCATAACATTTATAACTAAACTTTTTATAAAACTTTCTCTGCTTTCGTTGTTTAAAAAATTTGCCATTAATGCTGTATCTATTCTACCCTTTGTTTGCAATAAAGAATCCACAATTACCTGCGGCAATTGTGGTCTTGCTGTTTTTTCAAATATTTTATTTACTGTATTCCATTCTATTGTGGCACTTGCACCACTTGCAGAATAGGCCGCTTTTTTTCCTAATTTTATTTTTTTCTCTTCGGTCATTCCCATGGCAATATCGTCATCCGTTTTAGGCCTGATGTTAATAGAATCTTTAGAACTTAAGACTTGTGGAATTTGTAATCGAACCATTAATGTACTGCTGTCAATCCAGCTTTTACCCCCTGCCCACCCTGCAACATTCGGTGGGTAAAATAATACTTGCCCCAATACTTTTTCAAATAATAATTGGGCATCATCGTTGTCAAGAGTAAGCGGTAAATATCTTCTAATACCTACCAATAATTCAATGGGAGATTTTATTTTATTGCCTATGTTTTGAGGTTCATAAAACCATTCGCTCGTATAAATATCTTCTAGCAGCTTTGCTATATCGTAATTATTTTTATAAAATCTATTGCTCAGGAAGTTGATTTTATCATTATCTAAATTTTCATTTACAAAATATTTATAAACTTTCTGCGTAATGAATTTTGCAGTCTGAGGATTTTTTAGAAGTATATCTATTATTTGGTCGCCATCAAAGTTGCCTGTTGCTCCCAGGAATTTTTTTTCTCCATCGTCGTGTACAAGTTTTCTAAATACAAATTCACCGGTCTTATCAAAACCCCAACCTGTAAATGATCTTGCAGCTTCTTTAATATCTTTTTCTGTATAGTTTCCTCTACCCAGCGTAAACAATTCCATCACTTCTCTTGCAAAGTTTTCGTTTGGCTTCCCCTTCCTATTTTGCTGGTTATTTAAAAATTGAAGCATAGCCGGAGACTTACTTACTTCTTTTAGCATATCACCAAAATTACCAAGGGCATTTGTACGAATTACATTTACAAGGTTCTCTGAAAAGTAGGCATTATTTATTCTACAAGCAAAGTGGCCATGCCAGAAAAGGCTCATTTTTTCTCTAAGTTGTGCTTTGCTGTTTATCATAAGATTTAACCAGCCAATATTCATATCTTTTAAATCATCTCTGCCTTGTTTTAAAAGTGCTCTTTTTTTGTCAGCATCCATCATTGCTGTACCGGCATTCATCATGCCCGCATCTGTGGTCATAGTATCCTTCACCTCAAACGGATTAGCAGCAATATCGATTTTTTGAGGAATTTCAACAGATGTCTCTATGAGTTTTTTCCAAAGTTTTTTGGGTGTCATCACATTTAGGTCTGCTAATTCTTCTGCCATTGGGCCAAAAGCTGCACGCCATAATAAGTGCTGGTTTTTTAAACGATTTGATAACGACATTTTACAATGATTTTTAGCTGTGGAGTTAGGACTCTCGTTTATTAAGTCGGTTTAATGAATATTCTATAAACTTATAAACAAATGCTGCCTTGTAGTGTAAAAAAAAGCCCTTTTTAAAATTTTTAAAAAGGGCTTACTATAAATAAATAAAAGCATTTATTCTTTTTCAATTTTAGCGGCGCCAAAATATTGATGTAAAACCTTTGGTAAATGAATGCCGTCGTCGTGCTGGTTATTTTCGAGCAATGCAGCTACAATGCGTGGTAGTGCAAGGCTTGAGCCATTTAACGAATGTAACAATTGAGTTTTACTATCTTCATCTTTATATCTTATTTTCATTCTGTTTGTTTGAAACGTTTCGAAATTGCT
>JBBRPX010000256.1:0-4798 GCA_038227505.1 Chitinophagales bacterium | reverse complement strand
TTACGTGATATGGATACAATTTTAGTAACAGGATGTGCCGGATTTATAGGAAGCCATGTTTGTGAATTATTATTGGACAAGGGGTTTAAAGTGATTGGTGTAGATAATTTTGATGCTTTCTATGCAAAGGAAATCAAAGAAAATAACCTTAGCCATTTTATCGATCACCCGGATTTTACGTTTTATAAAGCTGATATCTGTAACGGGTTCAATTTTGTAAAGGAAGATGGTATTTTGGCTGTTATTCATTTAGCTGCAAAAGCAGGAGTAAGGCCAAGTATAGAAGATCCCCAGGGATATATTCATACTAATCTTACAGGCACTCAAAAACTGCATGATTTTATGCAGCTTAAAGCGATAAAGAAATTACTTTTTGCATCTTCTTCATCTGTATATGGTAATAATAAAAAAGTGCCATTTAGTGAAGATGACAATGTTGACAATCCTATTTCTCCATACGCTTTTACTAAAAAAGCAGGTGAATTAATGAATTATACTTTCCATGACCTGTATAATACGGATATTGTTAACCTGCGTTTTGTTACAGTGTATGGCCCCCGCCAGAGGCCGGATCTTGCTATCCATAAATTTGTAGATAAAATTGCAAATGATCAACCCTTAACTTTATTTGGCGATGGAGAAACGGCGAGATATTATACCTATGTAGCAGATACTGTTGCCGGCATATACCAGGCATTACAATTTTGTTTGAGTAATGATAACCTTTATACTACTGTTAACCTGGGCAATAATAAACCTGTGAAATTAAAAGAACTGGTTTCGGTGATCTATACTGGCATGGGTAAGGCAGAAAATGTAATATATGATATAATGCAACCGGGTGATGTTGATATTACATTTGCTGATATAACAAAAGCAGGCAGCCTATTTCAATACCATCCTACCATTGATATTAACACAGGCATAAAAAAATTTATTGACTGGTACAGCAAAAATAAAAACTAAAATTTCTGCATGCTGTAATTTCTTTTAACCGCAGCCTTTTTATTAAATGAAAATTTTACATCTTATATATTCACAGCAGGTAGCAGGTGCAGAAAAATATTTGCTCGATCTTTTGCCGGGCCTCGCTCAAAAGGGAATTGATTGCTCTCTTATTTGTGTTATACCCGAAGCCGATAAGCACAAGTTTATTGATTTCTGTAATGAATTAAATGGTAAAGGCGTAACTACAGCAATCTTTACTGGTAGTACGGCTAATTTTTTATCACTTGCCAGGCGCATTAACCATTACCTTAAAGAAAACAATATCCGCTATCTGCATGCCCACCTGTTTAAAGCCGATTTCCTGGCGGTATTGATAAAAAAACTATTTAATAAAAGGCTTTTTATCTTGTCAACTAAACATGGCTACCAGGAGCAATATTTCAACCAGCATCCTGTAAATCCCGGTAAAATTGATCACAATATTTATTATTTCATATCAAAGTTCATCAACGCTAATATCAATGCACAGGTTACTATTTCCAAAGCAATGTCGGACCTGTATTATAACCTGAAGCTTACCAAAACAAAAATCCCTTATATACATCACGGCATCGATCTTGCATTACCGGCTGATATAAAGGCGCGGAGGTTAAGCGATCCGCAGCTTATCATAGTGGGAAGGGTAGAAGAAATAAAAGGGCATATTTATCTTTTTAAAGCAATGCCTGCTGTGATAAAGAAATACCCAGCTGTTCAATTATTGATCCTGGGTAATGGAAAGGAAAAACAGCAATTAGAAGTAAAAGCAGGAGAGTTGGGAATAACCAACCATATTAATTTCCTGGGTTTTCAACAAAACCCGGCAGAATATATTTGCAGCTCTGATATCATTATCCTGCCATCACTTTTTGAACCTTTTGGTTTAGTGTACATAGAGTCGTTTGCTTTAAAAGTTCCGGTAATAGCTTTTGATGTGCAGGCCTGCAATGAAGTTATTTCCAACAATGAAACCGGGATATTGGTACCTGTTTTTGATGTTGCGGCATTGGCTGAAAAAATTATTTTCCTGCTTGATCATCCACAGGAACGGGAGCGCATTTCCAAAAATGCATACCAGCGGTTCACTGAATATTTTAATACCGGCCGCATGGTTACAGAAACTGTGGCCTGGTATAACTCCGTTGTCTTAACCTAATGCTGCTTTCTGTTCCCTGAATTTTAAGTACACACCTATAAGCACAAAAGAATAAAATGGCAAAACAGGGATCCTGTACCTTACCATTGTACCAAAATTAAATGTGGTGAATCCAATGGTGATGCTTAAAATAACAACAAATGTTAGGGCGAATAATATAAAAGGGTCAGAAAAAGCATAGATAAAAAACTTGAACCTTGTTTTAAATAAAAGGTAGATAAAAGCGATAAGTGCCACGAAAGATTCCAGGCCGGAGAAAACCATCATAATATTCCTGGTCTCCCATAAGAACGGCCGGTATAGCGTTGTAAATAAATTAGCCGGGCTTCTTAGTATGATCCCTCCTGTTGTAAAATCAAAAGTTTTGCCTGAAAAACCGCTCCCCGCTTCACCGGCAGCCTCAAAATTTTCGTAAGCATTTTTAAAAGTGTCTATTGCTGTTTTTGAATCTTCTATCAATGTATTGATATAAGATTGTAAAGCAAAGCTGATAACTAAGGCACCGCCCGTAAAGATGACTATAGAGTAAATCCATTTTTCAATTACTGAGTTCCGTGTTTTAATGAAGTAATGAATTGAAAAAATAAAAGTGGCTAAGATCAAAGCTGCAGCAATATAACTTTTGATAACAAAAAGGCCGTAAAAGCACACTACTAGTATCAGGATATCAGTAAATGAAAACTTACGACTGATAAAGATCTTATACAATGCATTCACAGTAAATCCCAGGCATCCCATGCAGATAGAATCTTTTATTAATCCACTACCCCAAAACCATATTGAAGGCGTATATAAAACTGTAATTGCCAGCAGGCTTGGGGTCTTATTTTTTAAAACTTCATTGAACGTCGTGTAAAGCCTCCATAAACCGCCAAAAGAAAAAAGACTGAAGAAAAGTGTTATGATAAGGTACCTGTTAAAACTTAAAAAAGAAAATGCAGCACTTATTTTCATTATCATAAGGTTGGCATCATTATCCATAACGTTGCCTACCACTTCATTGCCCGTTTGACTGCTTAAGAATAGTTTTGATAATTGCTCCGATGAAGTAAAGAAATATTTTATGGTAAATTCGTCCTTGGAGATATCTGTAATAAAATTACTACCTAAAAAAAATCCAAAAGAATCACCGTAACCGTAATAGTACTGTATCACCATGGCGTACAATATTCCGCCAATCATATGTAAGAAGAAAGCTGTAATAAAATATTTACTTAATCCATCGGCCCTGTACTTAATGGCTTTCGATTTTATGAGCAGGTATAAAATGAAAACATATATTGGAGCTATTAAAAAATCTATTAGTGATATAAACTGCATAATTTATTTGGTCTTTTTTATTAGGTATTGCCATACAGTGGGCTGGTAATACATTTTCCCCTTTTCTAAATGGTTCTTTACAGTATATGCTCCTTTCATTATACCCGGTAAAACTTCTTTCATAGCGCTAATGCCTGTAGCTACCTGCAAAACAGGATAAGTGGTAAAATTATCTTCTTTCGCCGGTTTTGTGAAAACCTGCGTTATTACAGCCCCGGTATCAACACCGGCATCTACCAAATGTATAGTGGTGCCGAAATTTTCAACATCATCATTGTACAAAGCCCAGTAACCACCATGGCTTCCCCTGTATAAAGGCGTAATACCCACATGCATGTTAATGAAAATGGCATTGGTGCATTGCAATATTTTTTTACTGACGATGCGGGTGCCGTTCACTATAACTATACCAGGCTGTAGTTGCTGCAGTACTTGTTTACAGGATTCATCATTAACTGAAGATACCCGGTGGGTATTACCTGGATCAAAATCAGCATTATTTAATTGGTATTGAGCTGTAAGAGCTTCTTTTCTGCCTGTTGCTTTTTTTCTCAGCCAAGGAACTATAAAAACAGAAAACATTACCTGTCCCATGACCTTAAAAAAGCCAATCCTTTTTAAGCGGCCTCTGAATAATTTTTTTTTTGAGATGGGCTGTTCAATAATCGCAGCCTCAATTTCAAAATCCCTAATTATGCTATTATACACCCACCTGGAAGATTCGCAATCAGATGCCAGGAAAACTATTTTTTTATTTTGCATTTAAGGCTGGAAAAATTTATAGAATTAAACCGGACAAAGTTACACATTCCGTTTTTATAACCCGGCTGCTTCTGCCATTGTACAGTTTTTAAAACCATACTTTTTATTCAGGGCTTCATAATGGCTTAATATAACAGTTAAATTGGCCATGTTTTCCCTCGTATTTACACCAAAATTATGAGGATGCCACCAGAGGTGATACACGTCGTTTTGTTTTGCCGCTCTTGTCATTTCATTCATAATCCTTTTTAACTTCAACTTTTCAAGCCAGGCTAAATTTTTAGTATAAGGTTTCAAAAAACGGCTGGCAGGTATATTTACCGGTAAGCCTGATTCTTTTTTTATGCGGTAGGTGTTGTAACCTGAAATGGGCAGGTAAGTATCCAGCAAACGGCAAAGCCTTATAAAGGGCAGTTCTGCGGCAAACATACGCGGTTTGTATATCCATGATGTAGGATTACCCCTGTAAACAGGTATGCCATTATTCAATAACAGATCCAGGTAGTCTTCATTAACCTGGTTTCGTGGAAAGACCATACTTTTTAGGGTAATACCGTTGGCTTGCGCAATCTT
>JBBRPX010000255.1:0-4825 GCA_038227505.1 Chitinophagales bacterium | reverse complement strand
AGTTTACAAACTTTTCACTTAAGACAATCCTTGGTTTCCAGGCTTCAGTACGCAGATCTAAAGGTATTAGTGCTTCTACTTCCAGTCTTGGCGTTTCCGGTTTATATAACTTGAGTAACAGTGCTACAGGTTTGTTTAATGCTTCGAATTCTGAGTCTCAACAAAGAAAAATTGGAGGATTTGCCGATGTAACCTTAGGCATTAAAGAAATATTGTTCCTGCATGGCACTGCAAGAAGAGATTATACCTCAGTATTTTCAGGTCCTGCAATTGGATACAACGATCCTAAGTTCGACACATACGGAGGCGATGTATCTTTTATAGTTTCAGATTTAATTCCTTCTATAAAAAATAAGGACAACAAAGTAATTGACAATATCAAACTTAGAGCTGGTTATAATGTAAATGGTAATGATAATTTGGGAGCTTATCAATTGCAACAAGTTTATCCTGGCGCACAAGGTTTCCCTTACGCAGGTTTGTTGGGTAACACTGTAGGTAATACTATTTACAGCCCAAACTTACAGCCTGAACAGGTTAAATCTGCTGAAGCTGGTATTGAAGTAGGTATGTTTGGAAACAGGTTGTTGTTAGAAGCTTCTGTTTATAAACAAAAAGCTAATAAGCAAGTGTTGAATGTAGCTATTTCCCCTGCTGCAGGCGCATTGAGTTATTTATTAAATGCTGCCAATGTTGAAAACAAGGGCTATGAATTAGATGCTAAAGTGATTGCATACAGATCAAAAGATTTTACTGTGAATCTGTCAGCAAACTATGCTTATATAACCAACACAGTTAAAGAATTACTTGGAGCAACAGGGTTAAACAGTTTGGAATATCAGTCTCCTGATGACAGAGCTAGTTTAAATGCTAAAGTAGGACAGACTTTTCCTTTCTTAAGAACTACAGCTTTTCAGAGAGATGCACAGGGTAAAGTAGTTGTTGATGCAAATGACGGATGGCCTTTGAGAACCGATGGTCGTGTAGACCAGGGAACAACTTTGCCTAAGCACAATTTAGGTGTAGGTATAAATATTCGTTTCAAAAATGTTTCCTTGATTGCAAATGCTGAATACAGAGGTGGAGCATTGGTTTATCATGATTTAGGTACTGATATGGCTTTTACCGGTTCAGGAGCAATTACTGCTATCTACAACAGACAGCAATTCATTTGGCCAAATTCTGTAACACTTGATGCATCAGGCAAATCTGTTGCTAATACAAACATTGCTGTAGATAGTTATAAAGCTATTTACCAAGGGTTTGGTGACGCAGGTTTTTCAAGAGGTTTGTCTGGTATCGGCGAGGCATTTGCAACTTCTGCAGATTTCTGGAAATTGCGTGATGCATCTTTAAATTATGATTTACCGGATAATTTATTTAATGGTAAAGTTTTTAAAGGAGCTTCTTTTAGTATTTGGGGTCGTAACTTGATCACTCTGTTACCAAGAGATAACTGGTACACAGATCCTGAATTATCAAATACAAGCGGTAACTCTCAAGGTATTAATACAACTTTAAACACGCCACCAACACGTCAAATGGGTGCTACGCTTAAATTGGTATTTTAATTAAAATAATTTTAAAAATTAAAAATATGAACAGAATATTAAAATTATTTGCTTACACACTTGTAGGTGCAGTTGCATTATCAAGCTGCAAAAAGTTTGTAGATGTAAATAATGATCCTAACAGTAACCAAAGTACCAATGCCAATTTTGTAATGACAGGAGCATTGGGAACAACTTACAGAAACCAGGTAAGTACCAATTTACATATTGTTCCGGGCACTTGGTCTGGTATATATGCACACAGTACCAGTTTTACCGGTGGTGGTAATGATAAAACCTATGAGTTTACTTCTGCAGATTACAATGTTTTTACACCCTTGTTCGATAACCTTACCGATTATAATTATGTAATTAAAAACGCTGATAAAGATGGTGTTAGTTACTGGAAAGATCCGGCTAATATTATGCAGTGTTATGTGTTTCAGGAATTGGTAGATGTATATGGTGATATTCCTTATGAGACTGCATTCAAAGGAGTTGATGGGATTACACCAAAATACACCAATCAAAAAGTTATATATGAAGATCTAGTTGTAAGATTAGACAGTGCTATGGACAGGATTCAAAGAACGCCTTGGCCTACAAGTGCTGATTTTACCGTTCAGGATATTATGTTTGGTTTAAGTAAAACAAGATGGGTACAATTTGCTAATACTTTGAAATTGAGAATATTGATGCGCCAGAGTTTTATGCCAGGCAGAGATGCTTACATTCAAGCTAAGGCAATAACAAGATTATCTAATGGTTTTATTGACCAGAATGCGCTCGTGCAACCGGGTTATCAAAATATTGGTGGCAAGCTCAATCCTTTTTATGCAAACCATGGTTACAATGAGATAAATAATGTGGCGGGTAATTATCAGTATAGAAAAATGAATGCTGTTATTATTAACTGGCTAAAAAACAGCGGTGGTGTTGCGGATACTTTTAGATTACAAAGCTTGGCATACCCTCAAGGTTCAACTTTTGCAACAGCAGCGCAAGCAGCTATCTCCATTACATCTGGTACTGCAACTGTTGGTGGATACAGAGGAGTTCCGTTGGGCATTGGTAGTAATTTTTCAACTGCTACTACATCACCAATCGGATCATTCCAGATAAGTATTGGTTTTGGAACAAGAGCTGGAATGCTTATGTTGTTAGCCGAATCAGATTTTTTGCAAGCCGAATATACTGAAAGATACGGTGTAACTTTTGGAGGTGCAACTGCAAAGGATTTATATGAAAAGGGTATTAAAGATCATTTTAGAACAGTAGCTTCACCTTCGACTGCAGGAACTGCTGCAAACCCTATCGCAGATGGTTTTTCATTTAGATATTATAGTCGTCCTTTTGATAACGTAAGTTATACAGCGTCAACGGACAAGATTAAAGCAATACTCTTACAAAAGTGGGTTTCCTTAACACATGTTAACGGCGCAGAACAATGGGCAGAATATAGAAAATCGTCAGGTTCTGCTTCAGTTGGTGTTCCGGCAAGTGTTAAAACAGTGGCAGGTACTACAAACCCCGAGCCTGCAAGATTTTTATACCCTCAAGGTGAGTTTGATAACAATAGCAACAATGTTCCTAAAAATATCAATCGCTTTACATCTAAAATCTTCTGGGACGTTAACTAAATAACCTTTAAATACTTGAATATGAAATATATAAAATATAGTTTTTTATTAGCCCTTGTCGTAGGCTTCTCATCTTGCTTAAAAAATTCACGTGATATTGGTGGATTGTTATCTGATAAAGGTTCAATTGTCACATCTATTTCCGAATCTGCTTACTTAAATACTGATGCTCAAAATATTGGTGCAGGGTATGTCTACACAAATGCAAATTTTAATTTTTTAACTAGGCCAAATGAAGCTGTGAAGTTTTTTACACTAAAAATTTCGCAACCACTTCAAACCAAACTTTCGGGACCTCTTGTGCTAAAAGTAACAACTTCTGCTTATGATGCGCAGAGCGGTGGAAGTCCTTATCCCTTTGCTCCGGCAGATGTACCAGCAGGTGCAATAAAGATAACAGATATAACCGTTCCCGCATCTTCTGATAAATTGATAATTGTACCTGTTTTATTTACAGTTAATAAAACTTTGTTAGATCCAAATCAGGATTACGGAATAAAGTTTACACTTTCTTCAGCAAATCAGGGGGTTATTAGTGAGGGAGATAAAAGCATCAATGTTATTTTTAATTATTCCGATTATTCAGCCAATATAAATGCGTCTGATTATGAAGCAAATTATACTTATAAATCTGTTATTGTAGATCCCTCAGGAGAAGTAGGAATTAATAATAATAAAACTATGTATTTAATACATCCAAATTCTACAACGCTCGAATATGTAGATTTATACGTTTATGCATTAACCGCTCCTTCACAAAGAGCTGATATTAAATTTCTCATTGCGAACAATTTTTCTACCGGTGCTCGAACGGCTCTTTTTAGACCAAATTTTACGATTGATGGTAGTGGTAAAGTAACTGGCATTACGAATGCTAGTGGAACTACATCTGTAACAAATTTGGCATTAGATCCTACCGGCAGTAATAAGTTTGTTTATACTTCTAACAATAACAGAACACTTAGTTTAAAATACACGTTCACTTATACAACTACTATTAATGGTGTGATAACACCACGTACTGTTAAAGTGTCTGAAGATTTTAGTTACGATCCTAATCAAATTTATTTTTAAGTTTTTTTAAATCATAAAAAGACTGCACGATTTTTCGTGCAGTTTTTTTTTAATCATATCTTATATTTTATGGCAGATAATACACCCAATCAAATCAACATTGAAATCTCTGAAGAAACTTCAGAAGGCACATATATTAATCTTGCAATCATAACGCATAGCCATGCCGAATTCGTTTTTGATTTTGTAAACGTAATGCCTGGTGCTCCTAAGAGTAAGGTGAAAAGCAGGATTATTATGACGCCTTTTCACGCCAAACGTTTTATGAAAGCAATTGTAGAAAATGTACAAAAGTTTGAGGCTGTTAACGGTACAGTGCAGGATTTAGAAGCGGTTGAAATTCCTTTTAACTTTGGAGGACCAGCGGGGCAGGCATAGGCTATTATTTGCAATATAATCCGCCATAAAAATAGTTTGATTCTTAAAAAACGAACTTATCCTAAAGTCACTTATCAAACCTATAAGGTTTTTTAAACCTTATAGGTTTATTAGTTATAAAAGCCCTTCATCTGCAAAACTATAATGCCCTTCATCACTCACAATAATGTGATCAAGTATTTT
>JBBRPX010000254.1:0-4858 GCA_038227505.1 Chitinophagales bacterium | reverse complement strand
ATATTAAGCACAGGTTTAGAGCAAATAGAAGAGATTATTTAGCCATGAAAAAAAATAGCATCCCCATGCCTTTTCTGGTTTCTATTTTAAAGCCACTTATAAAAGTGCACCAGTACAACATAAAAACAAATCTGGGCATATTTTAATGTTTTCCATCTTTAAAAAAACTGCGCAATTCTCTTCGGATTATTTTCCAATTGTAACAGATATACATTCGCATATTTTGCCCGGTATTGACGATGGTTCACCTGATATAGAAACTTCGTTGGAACTTATTGAGGGATTGATGAAACTCGGAATTAAGCAATCAATTGCCACGCCGCACATTATTGGTGACTTATACCGCAATGATGCTGACACTATTAACAATGCCCTTTTGCTTTTAAATAGAGCGCTTGTAGAAAAGCAAATTGATTTTAAAGTTGCTGCTGCTGCAGAATATATGCTGGATGACTATTTTCTTGAACTGCTCACCTTAAACAAGCCATTACTAACTATAAAAGACAACCTGCTACTTACGGAGTTTTCTTATGCAGATAAACCATACAACGTGGAGCAACTTTTGTTTAATATTTTAACAGGAGGATACCAAGCAATACTTGCTCACCCGGAGCGCTATGGTTATTACCACAATGATCTTAAACAGTACGATCGCTTAAATGAAATTGGCTTTCTGCTGCAGGTAAATTTATTGTCGCTAACAGGTTATTATGGCAAACCCGCAGCCAAGGCAGCTCATTATATCATTAAAAATAACCTGCATTCTTTTGTGGGTACCGACCTGCATCATGCACGCCATTTAAGTGCATTATCTGACCCTAAAAACAGGGAATTGTTTGCAGTAATGTTTAACAATAAGCCGTACAATGAAGACATGCAGTTTTAAAAAAAGCATCCAAATAATGGATGCTTTGTGAAAGAAAAAACTATAATAATACAATTGTTATGAATTGAACCATCTTCTTTTAGATACCATTGTGCGTTGTTGCTTTCTGGCATTCCATAAATCTACCGAACCGAATGAACGGTTTCCTTCTGCTGTGTGAAGTGCATGTACTGCAAGCGTTTCTTTTGTTTCTTTTGTTAATTCTTTCATCTGTTCTTTGTTTATGGGTATAACAACACCCATTGTTTCCTGTTTCATATTTCTGTGTTTATTTTTCAAAAAGTAAAAATCCTTTAAGGTCAGGCTATGCGCAGCTTGGCGTGGGATTGGTAGCAAAAAGGAGTTTAAAAAACTTGATCTATTAATCGTAGAACGAATTTGCGGCGCAAAGATAGGACGTAATTGATTAACCCTTATCTATAAATTGAAATAACCGGCATATTTTGCCAGCGAAAAACGTAATTTAACTTTTGATTTACACCTATCTGAGAAAATAGCATTCTCATGAATATATAAATAATATAGCCGCACATTCGTGTTCTACAATCGACTCTGCGGCTATATTTTTTGTTGGTAAGTTACTGGTATGAAAAATGATGTTTGGTGAATAGTAAAACGACATTGAATCAGCTGTTGTAAACGTTATATTTGATGTTGCCCTACTTTTTTTCGATCCCTTTACAATGAAATATTTTTTACCTTTTTATTTTATATTGTTTTTGGCCTCCTCTATAGTTTGCTATGGACAAAAACCGGCAGAAAAAGAAAGTTTTTTTGAGCAGAAAAAAAGAAGTCTGATTGAAAAAATTGGCAAAAGCCTTTACAAAGAAAATTTACCTGATAACCCTATAAAATCTGTAAACCGCTTTGTTGCTTACAAAGGAAAAACCATAAGGTCGATTACGATTGCGCCAACGGGCTTTAATAAAATTGTTAACGATTCTAATGTTGCAGCAAAAAATAAGTTTTCGAAACTTGCCGATTTTTTCCATAAAAACACCTTGCCTGCCGT
The DNA here is from genome assembly GCA_038227505.1 of Chitinophagales bacterium. Classification (GTDB taxonomy): domain Bacteria; phylum Bacteroidota; class Bacteroidia; order Chitinophagales; family Chitinophagaceae; genus Ferruginibacter. The sequence goes on along the minus strand of JBBRPX010000254.1, from coordinate 2,960 downwards.
AGTAAGAAAGAACCTTTTTTTTAAAGAAGGCGACCGAGTTTTGCCTTTGCTGTTGGCTGATAATGAGCGCTTTTTAAGAGAGCTTCCTTTTATGCAAGACGCTGTTATAGCTGTGGACAGTGATTCATCTTCCGATTTTGCAGACATTGTAATAATAACAAAAGATGTATTTTCTTTAGGTGGCTCCGTAAGAATAAGCAGTACAAACAGGGCGCAGGTGACGGTAAGAGATGAAAATTTTATTGGTACGGGAAACAAGTTGGAGTACACAACTTTATATGATATAGAAAGAGCGCCGCGGAATGGTACCGGTGCATCTTTTATGCAACGGAATATTAGAAAAAGTTTTATAAACTGGGGTATTGGTTTTAAAACTTTTAACCCTGCTTTTAACAGCGGAAGACTTGAAGAAAAAAGCTCGTTCAGTTTTTTAGAAAAACCACTTGTGAGCAGGTACGATGCATGGACAGGTGCAGCAGCATTTTCATTTAATAAAACAAACAATGCGTACATAACCGATTCTGCTTACAGGTATGAATTTCAATACAGATCGCTTAGTGGCGATATGTGGGCAGGATATAACATTGGTCATAAAAACGGCAGAGAAAATGATTCGGAAAAGCGCTTGCGGCATTTTGTTGCCATGCGTTCTTTTTATAAAATATTTTACGAAGTACCAGATGCTTTTAAAATTAATTATAATTATAATTACGCGAACCTAAATGGGTTTTTAACTTCTTATAGCCTGTACAAGCAAAATTTTTACAGAACAAATTTTATTTATGGCTTTGGGCGTAATGAAGATGTGCCCGAAGGCATCAATGCGACAGTTGTGGGCGGTTACACCAACAAACAAGGTGCAAAGAGAGCTTATTATGGTATTGAATTTGATGCATCGCACTTTGAAAAGAAGGGGGTATTCACTAGCTATACTTTGCGCACAGGAAGCTTTGTAAACAGAAGAAAAATAGAGGATGCTGATGTCCTTTTAAGTATTAGCAGGTTTACGAAATTAAAAACGATCAGTTCTTTTTGGCGAAACAGGAATTTTATTTCGCTCAGTTACACCCGTCAATTTAACAGCATTTTGAATGGTCCATTGTTGTTAGAAAGTGATTATGGCCTACCTTATTTTAGTAACAACAGAGATGTGTCAGATGCCCGGGCAACTATAAAGTTTGAATCCGTGTTTTACCATCTTAAAAAGTTTTTTGGTTTTAGGTTTGCACCTTTTGTGTTTACTGATATGAGTTTGCTAAAGCCGATAAATAAAAGCACCCAACAAACGAAAGGGTTTACAGCTTTGGGTGCGGGTTTGCGCACCCGAAACGAAAACCTCGTTTTTGGGACAGTAGAGTTGAAAGGATATGTTTTTCCAAGAGTATATGAAGGTATGCGCGGCTGGAAAATAGAAATGAGTACCAACATCCGTTTTAAATACAACAGCAGTTTTATTCGCAGACCTGATTTTATAATACCTAATTAGTTATGTATACAAATGCAGAAGCATCTGCCATTAAGCAAAAATTTTGGACAAGTTTTGGCATGTACATGTCACCTGTACAATCTGCTACGTTGGAAAAAGTTAACTGGGTAAATTATAAAACAGGTATCAAAGGCATCACATTTAAAATGGATGGCGATAAGCAATCGGCGATTGTGGTAATAGAAATATTTTTAAAAGATACGATGTTGCAACATCAATACTTTGAAATTTTCAATAACTTTGTAAAGCAATTCGAAAATATTGCAGGAAAAGAATGGAATTTTAACCGTGATGATTTAATTGAGCACAAAGGAAACGTGAGTTGCATAGCAGTTGAGTTGAAAAACGTAAATATTTTTAAACAAGATGATTGGCCTGCTATGATTGCTTTTTTAAAACAACATATGATTGGCCTTGATGCTTTTTGGGCAGCATACAAACCGGCTTTTGAACTAATTTAATATATAATCTCACTACATAAACAACAAGAAACATGGTAAAAAAACTATTACAATTTAGTACAGTACTGCTTTTAGTAATTGCAGGTGCATCTTGCAACGGCAACGAAAAAAAGATTTCTGAAACTGCTGCTACAAATACAACTGAAAAGCCTGTAAGTGTAAAAGGCGAGAACTTAGATTACTCAGGAGACGGTGTAACAATGAAAGGTTTTGTAGCTTTTAACGAAAAAGATTCTTCTTTGAAGCCAATCGTTCTTATTTTACCTGAATGGTGGGGAATAAGTGACTATACCCGTGGCAGAGCTAAGCAACTGGCTGCGCTTGGGTATCTTTCATTTGCTGTTGATATTTACGGAGAAGGTAAAACTGCTGAAACACCTGATGAAGCAGGTAAACTTGCTGCACCTTTTTATGCGCCGGGTAACCATGCTCAAGAAAGGTTTGATGCTGCTATTGCAAAAATTAAAACTTACCCGGGCGCTGACACAAATAAAATAGCCGCTATAGGTTATTGCTTTGGTGGTGCGATGGTTTTGAATATGGCTAGGCTAGGAGAGCCTTTAAAGGGAGTAGTCAGCTTTCACGGTAACCTTGTAGGTGTACCTTTGAAAAAGGAATTACTAAAAGCTGATGTTTTGATCTGTCACGGAGATTCAGACAAATTTGTATTGCCTGCAGAGGTTGCAATATTTAGAAAGCAAATGGATTCTGTTGGAGCATCCTATACTTTCAAAACTTACGCAAATGCAACGCATGCTTTTACTAACCCAATGGCTGATGAAAAGGCAAAAAAATACGGCATGCCGGTTCGTTACAATGCTGCAGCTGATACTGCTTCTTTCAATGAAATGAAAATGTTCTTCACCAAGATTTTTAAATAATAATTTATCTTATTAGTAAAAAAGCCCTGCAAATGGAGGGCACTGAAAAAGTAGTTGTTTTTATAAAAGTTTTTTTAAAGCGATTAGGTAAAATACAATTTTTACTTAATCGCTTTTTTTTATTCCAATATT
>JBBRPX010000253.1:0-4877 GCA_038227505.1 Chitinophagales bacterium | reverse complement strand
GAAAAGTAATTATTAAAGATGCTATTGCTGATAACTTTTTGCAACAGGCTTTGCTTGCTCCACAAGATTATTCTGTTATTGCAACACTTAATTTAAATGGTGATTATATTTCTGATGCTTTAGCCGCTCAGGTTGGTGGTATTGGTATTGCACCGGGTGCAAATATTAATTACTTAACAGGTCATGCAGTTTTTGAAGCTACGCATGGCACAGCACCGAGGTTTGCAAATACAAATACCATGAACCCATCTTCTGTAATTTTAAGTGGTGTAATGATGTTGGAATATATGGGTTGGCGAGATGCTGCAGATTTAATTACCAATGCTGTTGGCAAAACCATTAGAAACAAAACAGTAACAATTGATTTTTATAATTTGATGAAGAAGGGAACACTTTTAAAAACAAGTGAATTTGCAGATGAGATTATTAAGAATTTATGATGTGTATAGAAATGGATATATTTGTGTATAGAAAAAATTATTAAAAATGAGAACAAATATTGATATTGATGATAAAAAGATAAAAGCAATAATGAAATTTACTAAACTGACTACAAAAAAAGATACAGTAAATTATGCTTTAGATGAGGTTTTGAAATTATATGAAAGAAGAAAATCTCTTCTTGATCTGAGAGGTAAAATAAAATGGGAAGGAAATCTTGATGAAATGAGAACGTATGATAAATGGGAAGATAGTAGACACTAGTTTATGGATACACTATTTGAATAATATTATTGACAAAAAAACAGATGAAGTAGCAGAATTAATTTATTTAAATCAAGTTATTTTACTTCCTGTAATATTGCAAGAAGTATTGCAGGGGATAAGAATTAAAAAAGATTTTATTCAAGCAAAAAATGCCTTTATAAAATACCCTTTTGTTAATTATAATGAGATTGACATGGCAATTGAAGCCGCATCATTATTTAGGTTTTTAAAAGAAAAAGGTATAACAGTGAGAAAGCCAAATAACTGTTTAATTGCTGTTATTTGTATATTAAATTCAATTGAATTGTTCCACAACGACAAAGATTTCACCAACATAGCAAAACACACTTCACTTAAAATTTACAAATAATCAAGGATGACAAAAATTAAAGTAGATAATCCGGTTGTAGAACTGGATGGAGATGAGATGACAAGGATCATCTGGAAATTTATTAAAGACAAATTGATACTTCCTTATCTGGAAGTTCCTATTCAATATTTTGATTTGGGAATGGAGTACAGAGATGAAACAAATGACCAGGTAACAATAGATGCAGCAAATGCAATAAAGGCCTGCGGTGTAGGTATTAAGTGTGCGACCATTACACCTGATGAGCAAAGAGTAGAAGAATTTAAGTTGAAACAAATGTGGAAATCTCCTAACGGAACCATCCGCAATATTTTAGATGGCACTGTTTTCAGAGAGCCTATTGTTATGCAAAATGTACCACGTTTGGTAACTAACTGGACGGCACCAATTATTGTTGGGCGCCATGCTTTCGGTGATCAATATCGTGCGACAGATACGGTAATAAAAGGTAAAGGAAAATTAACGATGACTTTCACGCCGGAAGATGGTGGAGAAGCACAGGTTTTTGAAGTATTTAATTTTAAAGGAGATGGCGTTGCTATGGCTATGTACAATGTAGATGAAAGTATTTATGGTTTCGCACGCAGTTGTATGAACATGGCTTTAAGTAAAAAATGGCCATTGTATTTATCAACAAAAAATACAATTCTTAAAAAGTATGATGGGCGTTTTAAAGATATTTTTGAAGAAGTTTATCAAAATGAATTTAAAGAAAAATACGCTGCGGCAGGTATTACTTACGAGCATCGTTTAATTGATGACATGGTAGCAAGCGCACTTAAATGGAATGGCAATTTCGTTTGGGCCTGTAAAAATTATGATGGCGATGTACAAAGCGATACCGTTGCGCAAGGCTTTGGTAGCTTAGGTTTAATGACTTCTGTATTGGTAACGCCAGATGGTAAAACGATGGAATCAGAAGCGGCACATGGTACGGTAACACGCCATTTTAGAGATCATCAAAAAGGTAAACCAACATCTACAAACCCTATCGCATCTATTTTTGCATGGACACGAGGACTAGCATTTCGTGGAAAATTAGACAGCAACCAACCACTAATAGATTTTTGTAATAACCTTGAGCAGGTTTGTGTTGAAACGGTTGAAAGTGGTAAAATGACAAAAGATCTTGCCGTGTGTATTCATGGTAATAAAGTAGAACACGGAACACACTATTTATACACCGAAGAATTTTTAGATGCTATTGATGAAAATTTAAAAAAGAAAATGGCGTAAGAATAAAATCAAATAATAAAATAAAAGAGCAACTTCAAGTTGCTCTTTTTAATTTTATTAATATTATTATAGATGAAAATCATACTTCGCTTTTTCTGACATCTCTTGTGCCCGCATACAATTCATATTCAAATAATCTACAATCAATTTTACTCGTATAAAATTCTATTCGTCTTTTGGGTTTCAATCCTATTTTTTTTGCAAGCTCGAGGTTGCCGGTAAAAATATATCCTGTATATCCTTTGCATTTTTTCTTCATAAAATCTCCAAGCAGTGCATAGGTTTCTTCCAGTTCTTTTTCTTCGCCAAGTCTATCTCCATACTCAGGGTTAAACATAATAACGCTGCCTTCTACAGCTGGTAATTCTGTTAGTTGAAAGTCGCATAATTCATAAGTGATCATATCTTCAACCCCTGCCATTCCTGCATTTATTTTCGATATATTAATTGCATCTTCACTAATATCTGATGCAGTAATTTTTAAATGAGGTCTTTCAATAACTTGGGCTTCAATTGTATCAAGCTCTTTTTTATACATGCTGTAATCATAGCCTTTTACATGCATAAAAGAATAGTTATTTCTGTATAATCCAGGCACTCTTTTAGTAGCAATCAAAGCAGCTTCAATAGCAATTGTTCCTGAGCCGCACATTGGGTTTATAAATGGCGTTTCCCCTTTCCACACACTTGCATATACCACCGCAGCCGCAAGCGCTTCCAGCATCGGCGCTTTACCAGGTATTTTTCTGTAGCCGTGTTTTGAAAGTGTTTCTCCAGATGTATCTAAAAATATTTCAGCATCTTCTTCCTTCCAATATAAATGTATTACTGCGCCGTTTAATACTGCTCCAGAGTCTGGTCTAGAGCCGGTTTTATCTCTGCATCGGTCTGCAATAGCATCCTTTACTTTTACATTTGCAAATAAATTATTTGTAATCGTTTCGTTGTTAACGTTGCTACTAACAGAAAAATATCCATCAGCAGGTAAAATTTCTTCCCAGGCAACATCCAATAAAACCTTGTATACATCATCGGCATTAACTGCCCTAAACTCTTTAATGGAAAACAATATCTGGCTTGCACAACGAAGGTTTAAATTGAGTTTTATACAATCCTGTAAACTGCCAAATAATTCTACACCTGTTTTAAAGGTTCTTACGGTTGTATAACCAAGGTCTTTTATTTCTTGTTCTAGGTAAATTGAGAGGCGATTACTGCACGTAACGATAATTCGGCTGTCTGTATTAAATATTTGCACGCTGCGAAAATACCGAACTTAATTCAACCATTTGTGATCATAAATTGGCGGTGGAAATTTTTATAAAAAATATTGGGCGTGTCCCGCCGAAAAAGGCGGGTCGGGCTCATATCCGTTGCAATCTTTTATTGCCCAAAAGGCAGGCAATAAAAGGATTTTCACTGCTATCCCTCACGCTTATTACGCATTGTGCACTTTAATAGGATTTCATTTTGATATTTAATAAACCAATACTTTTAAAACTAAAGGCCTAATCTGATTTTGTAACTTTGCAGCATGAAAATATTTCTCATAGGTTTTATGGGCTCAGGTAAAAGTTTTTTAGGTAAACTTTGGGCAGACGAAAAAGGTCTTCCATTTTATGATTTGGATATCTTAATAGAAGGCGAGGAAAGAATGACCATCGAAAAAATATTCTCTACTTACGGCGAAGACTATTTTAGAGAAGAAGAAGCCGCTGCATTGCGAAATACCGACAGATTTGAAAATGCTGTAATAGCCTGTGGAGGCGGCACACCATGTTATTTTGATAATATGCAGTGGATGAATAAAAATGGGGTAACTGTTTTTTTAAATGAAACGGAAGAAAATATTTATGAACATTTAAGGACCGATAATAAAGTGCGACCTCTCGTAATTGATCAAGATGAAGGAAGTATTCAATCTTTTATTAAAAATAAATTAGCCGCTCGAATTTCCCACTACAATGAAAGCCAAATTATTTTACCCAGCCATCAATTAAACAAAGATGGGTTTGTGGTAATTGAAAAATACATAAACACAATATCTAAATAATTAATGCTGAAATAAATGAATAAACGATTTTTAAAAGTTGGTGCATTCTTAGGTGCTTTAACAGTGATATTTGGAGCATTTGCAGCCCATGCAATTAAAAGCAGGGTAAATGCAGAGACCCTTGCTGTTTTTGAAACTGGAGTTAGATACCAGATGTACCATGTTTTTGCAATTTGTTTTGTAGGTATTATTTACAAAGAATTTCCATTTAAATCAATGATATGGGCTGGTAATTTATTTCTTGCAGGCATCATATTGTTTAGCGGATCTCTCTATTTACTTACTTACTTTAAAGCAATTGGCAACGAAAATATGAATTGGTTGGGTGCTGTAACACCATTTGGCGGTACTTGCTTTATTATAGGATGGAGTTTAATTTTAAGGAGTTTTTATCATCCTAAAAAAAGTCTTTAAATATTTTCATTTTACAGCAAAGACCCATATACAAATAGGTATATAATTTAAAACAATTTTTACCGTGCTGCGTAACGTTTTTTATTATCTTTATCG
>JBBRPX010000252.1:0-4924 GCA_038227505.1 Chitinophagales bacterium | reverse complement strand
ATTTTATAATCTATTTCATGGTTCATTTTCATTGCTTTTAATTTTATATAAATGTAATAAATGATAATATTATCCACTACCGTTTAAATGATAAACGGTAGAATTAATTACTCATTTTAAGTTTATTTTGAAGTTCAAAATCAAAAATTTATGAAGAAATATTTTTTTGCAACGGCAGCGGTTTGCCTTGCTGTAATTTCCGGTTTTAGCCAAGCAAAGTTGGTGGAAACTGTCACCAAAAAAGGAGACGAACTTGTTATTCCTTATCAAAAATATGTTTTGCCCAACGGCCTTACGGTTGTATTGGCTGAAGACCACAGTGATCCTTTGGTGCATGTAGATGTTACCTACCATGTTGGTTCTGCACGGGAAGAAATTGGCAAAAGCGGATTTGCGCATTTCTTTGAACACATGATGTTTCAGGGGAGTGACAACGTTGCCGATGAGCAGCATTTTAAAATTATTTCTGGCTCCGGTGGTACATTAAACGGAAGTACAAATCAGGATCGCACAAACTATTACGAAACAGTACCATCTAACCAGTTAGAAAAAATGTTGTGGTTGGAAAGTGACCGTATGGGCTTTTTACTGGATGCAGTAACGCAGAAAAAATTTGAAATACAACGCAGTACAGTTAAGAATGAAAGAGGTCAGAATTATGACAACCGTCCTTATGGCTTGGTATCAGAGTTTGCAAGTAGAAATCTATACCCGTATGGACACCCTTACAGCTGGCTTACCATTGGTTATATAGAAGATTTAAACAGGGTAAATGTGCAGGATCTAAAAAACTTTTTTCTACGCTGGTATAGCCCTAACAATGCCACCATCACCATAGGTGGCGATATTAAATCTGCAGATGTTGTAAAAATGGTTGATAAATATTTCGGCAGCATACCACGTGGGCCCGAAGTAACAAAAACAATCTTACCGCAGGCTGTTGTTGATAAAAACCGTTACGTATCGTTTGTTGATAATTATGCAAAATTGCCGTTGCTTACAAAGGCATATCCAACAGTTGCCAACTATGATAAAGATATGGCAGCACTTGCATGTCTAGCGCAGGTATTAGGGCAGGGTAAAAATTCAGTAATGTACCAGCAGCTGGTAAAAACACAAAAAGCGTTAAATGCAAGTGCATCCAGTAATTTGAGTGAGCTTGCAGGCATATTTAGTTTTCAGGTTGTGCCTTATCCTGGCAAGTCGTTGGCGGCTATGGACAGCCTTGTTAAAGAAGCTTTGGCTTCTTTTGAACAACGTGGTGTAACTGATGAAGATATTACCAAGTTTAAAGGTGGGATAGAATCTCAATTTATTAACGGGCTACAAAGTGTATCAGGTAAAGTATCTCAGTTAGCTGCTTTTCAAACATACACTGGCAACCCAAATATGATTGGGCAACAATTAGAAATGTACAGAGCCGTTACCAAAGAAGATGTAATGAATGCTTACAACAAATACATAAAAGGAAAGAACAGTGTAACGGTAAGCGTGCTTGTAAAAGGGCAAAATATTGCACCTGCCATGGCTGATAATTACGAAGTTGATAACTCAAATTACAAAAGACCGAATTATGGTTATGATGGTTTAAAATATGTAAAAGCCACAGATAATTTTGATAGAAAAAAACAACCTGGTGTTGGTGCTAACCCTGTTGTTAAAGTACCTGCATTTACAACCAAGCAAACTGCCAACGGTATTAAAATGATCTTCGCACAGAGCAATGAGTTGCCTATCGTAAATATTTCTATACGAATACCCGGCGGACAAATCGCCGAAACAAATATGCCCTCAAAGTCAGGCATAGCAGGGCTTACTGCGGCGATGATGAACGAAGACACAAAAAAATATACTGCAGAACAAATGGCAGTAGAGTTGCAAAAAATTGGAAGCAATATCAATATTTCTTCTTCCTTTGATGGTACTGTTTTTAATGTACAGTCGCTTAAAAAGAACATCGGTAAAACGCTAGAGCTGTTGGAAGAAAGAATGCTGAATCCAAATTTTACACAAGCTAATTTTAGCAGAATACAGAAGCAAGCCATAGAGGGCTTTAAACAAGCAAAGTCTCAGCCATCTGCCATTGCTGACGATGTATTTGATAAACTTAACTATGGTAATTCTATTTTAGGGATGAGCTCCAACGGAAATGAAACAACAGTAAAAGCACTTACTTTAAAAGATGTGCAGGATTTTTACAGCAACAACCTTACATCGCAAAATACAAGAGTTGTAGTGGTTGGAGATGTTACTGAAGCTGACATTTTACCAAAGCTTGCCTTCTTAAATAAATTACCAAATAAAAATATAACTTATGTAAAACCTGCCATGGCAGCGCCGGTAGCAAGTACAAAAATTTATTTAGTGGATGTGCCAAAAGCTTCACAAACAGAATTTAGAGTGGGTAATCCTACCAACTTATTGTACGATGCAACAGGTGAGTTTTACAAACTTGGTCTGGTAAATTATACAATAGGCGGAGACTTTAACAGCCGTTTGAATATCAATTTAAGAGAAGACAAAGGATGGACTTATGGTGCTCGTTCTTCTTTTGACGCAAATCAATATGGGGGAAGTTATGTATTTAGCTCAGGCATTCGTGCAGACGCTACCGACAGTGCTTTAATACAGGTAATAAAAGAAATTAAAAATTATGCTGCCACTGGTATCACAGAAGAAGAATTGGCATTTATGAAAATGGCTATTGGCCAGAGAGATGCATTGGCTTACGAAACAGGTGGACAAAAAGCAGGGTTTGTTGGAAGAATTTTACAATATAATCTACCTGCAAATTATGTGACAACACAAAATACTATCCTAAAAAATATGAAAAAAGCCGAGCTGGATGCGCTCGCAAAAAAGTGGCTTGATGTAAATAAAATGAACATTTTGCTGGTGGGTGATAAAGTGAAAATTTTACCCGGACTGCAAAAAATGGGTTACGAAATTATTGAGTTAGATGTAGATGGGAACAAGAAATAGAAAGTGATAATTTAAATAAAAATACCGCCGCAATAATTGAGGCGGTATTTTTTTTATTTTAAAAACGGTACATTGTATCAATGGAAAATTACGACACACTTTCTCAAGCAATAACTACCCTAAAACAACAGGGCTACACCGAAGATTTTAACCTTAAAGAAAACTGTCTGGAGTGCATTGCAGGCAAAAAAGACCTGCTGCCACATGAATTTGTTATTGATAAATCTTTTCGTTTCGATGTAAATGAAGACCCGTCAGACCAAGCTGTTTTATATGCCATTTCATCAGCCTTGCACCAAATGAAAGGCTTGCTGGTAAATGGTTACGGCATTTATTCAGACGCAGCCAGCAACGAAATGCTTGAAAAATTAAATACGAAATAACTATTTTATCAAGGCTTTTAATTCATCGCTGCTTACCGTTAATAAATTCACCTTTGGTAATCGTTTGGTGAGTTCTCTCCAGTTAGCATCCTGCATATAAATTTTTTGCAACATAGCAACAGCCTCTTTAACTTTTTTATTATTGGCAAGTGTAATGGCCGTCCAGTATTGCATTTCAAGGTTTTTAGGAAACATTTTCATTGCTGCACCATATTCATCCATTGCTAGTTTCATATCATTTTTTTCTGTAGCAAGGTCGCCCTTGTCCATGTGTTCATAGGCTCTGTATAAACTTAGCAATCTTTCCAGTTCCACTAAAGGCATCATATTATCATCCACTCTTAAATCAATCAGTTTATCATTCCATGGCTGTGCACTTGCCTTGCCAGCCACAACTAAAATAGCAGCAGATTGTTTCCCCCTAATATCCCCGCCAACTGCCTGCGCAGCTTTTAATGCAGCCATAACTCTTTCTGCAATTGGCTTACCTGCGCTTGCTTCAAAAGCTTTTGCCATTGCAGGGCATACTTTGTTATTGAGCATCATATTGCTTTGTACCGAAAAGTTTTTGCCTGTTATATTCGATGCAAAATCTATACAACTTTTACCCGTGTATGCTTCCACGTTTCCATTCACATCTAACATCGCAACCTGTCTAACTTCCCGGCCTGCGTCTTTTGCAAGTAATTCCTGTAAAGCCTGGGGTGCGGTTTTACCCGTTTTCATTAATGCCAATCCATTAGTGCCATAACTTTTATTTACAAATGCCTGCGTAGCTACAACCCCTACACCAGCCTCGCCCCAAGGCACTGCCGTGCCAACACTAAACCAGTGGCTTTGCACACCTACAGCCATTTCGCCTGTAGCCTCATCCCTTGCAACAATTGAAAAAGTGTGGGCAAAAGATTCGTCTTTCTTAAAAAACTGAGCAAAGGAAAGATTTATAAAACATACGGCAATAACAACTGCTATCAAACATTTTTTCATACAATTAATTTTTAATTAAAGCTACATACAATTTCAAATATTCTTTTAAAGAATGCAGGAGACTACGCTCAGTTTATTTGGTTATTTTTGCGCCTCATCATTATCGAAGCATGACAACGGAAAAAGATTTAATAGAAAATTTATTTGCAACATTTAATTCTGCTAAAATTATCAGCATAGATAAACTGCCCAAAAGTGGTGGCGACAGAATATATTTTAGAATTGAAACAGAACAGCAAAACTATATAGCAACCTATAATATCAACCTAAAAGAAAACAATACTTTTCTTTATTTTTCCGACCACTTTAGAAATGTGAAAGCGCCGGTGCCAAAAATTTTTGTTGTTAGCAACGACAGCACCATATACATACAAGAGGATTTTGGAGCAGATTGTTTGCTTGATATTTTGGAAAGAGAAGGCTACTCAGATAATGTAAAACAACTTTATAAAAAAGCTTTAACAGCGCTGGCCCAATTGCAGATAAAAGGTAATGAGGGCTTGAACTATACTAACTGCATTACCAGCAATGAATTTGGCAAGCAGGCTATTTTAAGTGATTTACTTTATTTT
>JBBRPX010000251.1:0-4932 GCA_038227505.1 Chitinophagales bacterium | reverse complement strand
AATCAAATTTACAAATCACAAATTTTTAAAAAAGCAGTATTATTAATCACTTAATTACGTATAAAAATTTAAGAAAATGTGAATTATTTCTAACTAAGTTAAATAGCATATTATCATAAGAACTAGACAGAATTTTTTAAATACATAAAACGTTTAGATGTTCATTTATCTTACTAGAACGGTTTGACAAAAGGAAAAATGATAAAAGATATTTGCTAGAAGCAAGCCTTAAATGCAGGGAGCCAATTGCAATTGGTGGATTAGCGAACATTTATGAGTTTGCGTTTAACAGTGCGATTGATAAATTAAAAATGTTAAAAACAAATTATCCTAACAATAAAAATAATCAAAATATATTAAATGAGTCTGATTGACAATATTTCTGAAACAGATTATAATAAGCTATTAAAATATCCTGTGTATATCTCACTGCTTGCTGCTAATAACGATAGTAAACTAGATGATACAGAAAAAAAAGTAGCCATCAAATTTTCTCATATAAAAACATATTCGTGCAATCCTTTACTTACTACATTTTACGAAGACGCCGATAAGGTTTTTGAAAAAAATATGGAGCAACTTGATAAGGATTTGCCAGTAAAAAAAGAAGAAAGAGATGCTGTTATTAAAAAAGTGCTAATCAATCTCGAAAAAATTGTTTTGAATTTAGGAAAAGAATACAGTATCGTAATGCATCGTAGTATGCAGTCATTTAAAGAGCATGTTTCACAAGCACATCACAACGTATTAGTAGATTTTATTTTTCCTGTTCCAATAAAAGGGTTAACCTATTAAACACGCTTTAAAAATAAAATTTGATTGACCATATTACAATGAACCAAAGTCAGCCACTCAATTCATTAATGGGTCATGCAGGCCATAACTATCATGCGATGTTGATGACTGATTTTAAAAGAAGAGTGGTAAATGTGGTAGACCTACTGAAATTACAATCCAGTTCAAAACATCCCCACGGATTAACTGACAAGAATTGTGATTCAATAGTCACTAAAGACAAGCACATGATTTTTAACTTAAATGAATATCCATGGTTATTACACCGTCGCAACTATTGTTGTACAAACCGCAATTTGTATGTAAGAAGCTACAATGAAGAAGGTACAATAACAACGCCATTTGACCTAAGGGTACAAAATGATATTGACCGTTTCCATTTAGTGATAGATGAAATTAACCGTTTGCCAATTCTAGGTAACAAAGGCTTGTACCTAAAACAACAATGGCAGGATAAATAAATAGAACATAAACATTATTTACATAAACAAGGTAAAGATCTTCCAGAAATTCTCAACTGGAAATGGAAAAACTAATGAACAATCAACTATTAAAAGATACAATAGCCCAACTTTTTGCCAGTAATAAAGGGCTTTTGGCAATGGACGAAAGTAACGGCACCTGCAACAAACGATTTGCCTCAGCAGGCATTCCGCAAACAGTTGAGATGCGGCGTAAATACCGTGAACTACTTGTCACAACGCCAGGGTTGAATGAAAGCATTGGCGGTGCTATTTTGTATGATGAAACCATCCGCCAACAAACAAAAGATGGAATTCCGTTTACAGATATTTTGAAAGAAGCAGGAATTATTCTGGGGATAAAAGTTGACACGGGTACTAAACCAATGGCTGGTTTTCCTAATGAAAAAATTACAGAAGGTTTGGATGGATTAGGCGAAAGGTTAGCAGAATATAAAATAATGGGTGTACGTTTTGCCAAGTGGCGTGCAGTGATTACGATTGGTGATAACATTCCAACCTTGGCATGTATAAAAGCCAATGTACATGCACTTTGCCGCTATGCAGCTTTATGCCAAGAGGCAGATATTGTTCCCATTGTAGAGCCTGAGGTTTTGATGACCGGCAATCATTCCATACAACGATGCTTCGACGTAACTGAGCAGGTATTGAAAACGCTTTTTTATCAACTGTATCAATATAAAATTGATTTGGAAGGAATGATTTTAAAACCAAATATGGTAATAGCCGGAGCAAAAAGCGCTCATCAAAATACCATTGATGAAGTTGCTGCAGCTACCGTAAATTGTTTGTTGGCATCCGTTCCTGCGGCTATGCCTGCCATTGCATTTTTATCAGGTGGGCAATCGCCTGAAGATGCGGCTGCACACTTGAATGCGATACATACAACGTTTAATAACCATTTGCCATGGATAGTAACTTTTTCATTTGCTAGAGCCATCCAACAACCCGCTTTAGATATTTGGAAAGGACTAGATGCGAATGTAGATGCAGCGCAAAAATTATTATACAGCCGTGCTAAACTTGATGCTTTAGCTAGGCATGGCAAATACAATGTGGTGGGCGAATAATTATTGTTCTAACTATTAAATCACTGAACCAATTTTTAAATTATTGTCATGGAAATTAAAACTGAAATACTTGAGCAACTAAGCATCAATACTGTTAGGATACTCGCGGCAGATGCAGTACAAAAAGCAAATTCCGGTCATCCAGGAACGCCAATGGGGCTTGCGCCTATTGGCCATATTTTATGGGGAGAAAGCATGAACTACAACCCTTTAAATCCTGAATGGATAAACAGGGATCGCTTTATTTTATCTTGTGGTCATGCCTGTATGCTACAATATAGTTTTTTGTACTTAACAGGTTATCCAATCACACTGGACGATATAAAAAAATTTCGACAATTGCACAGTAAAACTGCAGGGCATCCTGAATATGGATTGTTACCCGGCATAGAAGTAACCACTGGCCCTTTAGGCCAAGGATTTGCTAACGGTGTGGGATTTGCCATTGCACAAAAATACTTAGCAGCCCGATACAATAAACCTGGCTTTGATATTTTCAATTATAAAATTTATAGTATTTGTAGCGATGGTGATATGATGGAAGGTATTAGTGCCGAAGCCGCTTCTTTAGCCGGACATCTCAAGTTGGGCAACATGATTTATTTGTATGACGATAACCATATTAGTATTGAGGGAGATACCAACATTGCATTTGATGAAGACGTAGCACAACGTTTTGAAGCTTATGGTTGGCATGTACAGGTACTGGCAGATGGCAATGACTTTTATACCTTGTCTGCAGCAATAAAAAATGCGCAAAAAGAAACAAATCGTCCATCCCTAATAAAAGTACGTACCCATATTGGTTATGGCAGTCCTAATAAACAAGATACAGCTGCAGCGCATGGTTCTCCGTTGGGTGAAGCTGAAGTTAAGCTAGTGAAGGAAAATTTTGGATTTAACCCTGATAAATATTTTGTAGTGCCCGACGAAGTATTGAATTACTATCGTGAAGCAGGTAAGAAAGGAATAGAAAAAGAAAATGATTGGAATAATCTTTATAAAAGTTATAAAGACAAGTATACGGAACTGGCAAATGAATACGCGTTGTTAAGCAGCGGTAAATTACCGGAAGGGTGGAAAGAAAAGTTGCCGATTTTTAAAGCTGGAATAGAAATGGCAACACGTAAAGCTTCGGGTAAAGTGTTAAATGCAATAGCTGATTATTTGCCAAATTTAATAGGCGGTTCCGCAGATCTTGCGCCTTCAACAGACACCAATCTTGAAAAATATAAATCATTTTCAGCAGAAAATTTTGAGGGCCGTAATTTTCACTTTGGTATCCGTGAACATGCCATGGGCGCTATCTTAAATGGATTAGCCCTTAGTAAATACATCATCCCTTACGGTGCTACATTTTTGATATTTTCAGATTACATGCGACCACCCATTAGGCTGGCAGCGGTTATGAAAATACGTTCTATTTATGTTTTTACACATGATAGTATTGCGTTAGGAGAAGATGGCACCACCCACCAGCCTGTAGAACAATTAATTGGTTTACGCTCAGTTCCTAATATAACAGTCATTCGCCCAGCTGATGCTAATGAAACCGTACAGGCTTGGCGGGTAGCTTTAGAACATTCTGGCGGCCCAGTTGCATTAATATTAACACGTCAGGGGTTACCTGTAATTGACCAAGAAAAATATTCAAAAGCCATAGGTTTAGAAAAGGGAGCTTATATTCTTTCGGATTCATCAACACAGCCGGGCATTATTTTAATTGGCACGGGTTCAGAAGTTCAGTTGTTGTTGGCAGCTCAGCTTATATTAAAAGAACAAAACATAGCAGCAAGAGTAGTAAGTATGCCTTCGTGGGAATTATTTGAAAAGCAGGATAACGCTTATAAAGAAAAAGTATTTCCCGTGTCCTTACGTAAACGTTTGGCCGTAGAAGCTGGATCGCCTATTGGGTGGCATAAATATGTAACCGATGAAGGTGATATCATTGGCATTACTAGGTTTGGGGAATCTGCCCCCGGTGAAGAACTGATGAAAGAGTATGGCTTTACTGTGGAAAATATTGTAAATAAAGCAAAAGCTTTGATTTAAAAATTAGTGCGAAAGAAACACTTAAAAAAATTATTAAACTAAAATAAAATGAAAAAAAATTACAAGGATAAATCATCCCAAAATAAAGATATAACAAAACAGGATCCACCCGCATTGACAGAAAAAATTAAACAAGGAGGGGTAAATTCAACTTTTCCTCAAGAATACGAAGAACAGCTAAATACAAACATTCGTATGAAACCTCAACCCTTAGTTACGCCTAAGAAAAGTGGTGTTTAAATGATGGCAACAAGAAATTAAGAATTAGAAGCCATGCTTTTTTTCTTGAAGCCAGTTTGTAAATTTTATATACAATAAATAATTTATTAATATGTTTTTACTTATTAAAACGAGATGACAATAATTAATGTTCAAGACAAAACAACCGTTGAACACGTTAGGATTGGTATTGCAGCAGACCATGGTGGATTTAAAATGAAGGAGTTTCTGGTAAAAATGCTCTCTGAAGCAAACTATCAAGTAATTGATTATGGCAACAAGGAGTTAAATAACGGTGATGATTACCCAGATTT
>JBBRPX010000250.1:0-4949 GCA_038227505.1 Chitinophagales bacterium | reverse complement strand
TTCGCTGCCCGCCTCCTATCTTTTTTTGTTCAAAAGCAACAAAAAAAGGATATTCGTCTAAGCAGCGCAGCCCTTCATCGACAAATTATTTTTCAACTTCGACAACTCATTTTAGTTTAAAATCTAAAAGATATTTTAGTTGTTTATGCAACCTTTTATCAAAGTTATCATTTTTAATCAAGTTTCAAAAAAAATGATAAAGTATATTTGCAGCAATTATGTACAACCTTCTTCGCAGTTTTCTATTTATGTTCGATGCCGAAAAAGTGCATCATTTTTCTATGAATGGCATGCGCATTCTTTTTAATATACCTGCTGTAAAAACCATTATCAAAAAACAGTTTAGTTCGGGCACCGATTTACCCAAAAATGTTTTAGGACTTAATTTTAAGAATCCCGTAAGCCTTGCTGCCGGGTTCGATAAAAACGCAAAATATTTAAATGAATTGGAAGCGCTGGGTTTTGGATGTGTAGAAATAGGAACTGTTACACCGCTGCCACAAGATGGAAACCCTGCACCTCGTTTATTTCGTTTACCAAAAGATAAAGCTCTTATAAATAGAATGGGCTTTAATAATGAAGGAGTGGAAGCAGTTGTTGAAAGACTTCGGAATTGGCAGTCGGCAGTTAGCAGTTTGCAGTTGGCAAAAAAACAGCAGTTGGCAATTGGCAAAAAGCTCGCAAACTGCAATCTGCAATCTGCAAACTGCAAACTAATCATCGGTGGCAACATAGGCAAAAACAAAATAACCCCCAACGAAACTGCATGGAAAGACTATGAAATTTGTTTTCTGGCTTTACATAATTATGTAGATTATTTTGTAGTAAATGTAAGCAGTCCAAATACACCTGGGTTAAGAGAACTACAGGAGAAAGAACCCTTAAAGAAAATACTTACACATCTTCAATTACTTAATAAAAATTTTGAGAAACCAAAACCAATACTTTTAAAAATTGCGCCTGATTTAACGCAAACACAAATTGATGACGTAATAGATCTTGCCCAAGAAATAAATTTGGATGGCCTGGTTGTTGCAAATACATCTATTGATAGAACAAAACTAATAACCCCCAACTCGAAACTCGAAACAATAGGCGCTGGCGGCTTAAGTGGGTTGCCGATTAAAAAACGAGCAACTGAAATGATACAATATATATTCAAAAAAACTGCAGGAGAAATCCCAATCATTGCAAGCGGTGGTATTTTTACTGGTGCAGATGCAGCAGAAAAACTGAATGCAGGCGCATCTTTGGTGCAGGTTTGGACAGGCTTTGTTTACGAAGGACCTGCAATTGTAAAAAACATTTGTAAGTATCTTGCAGCGGGAAAAGATATTAGATTTTAGATATGAGATTTTATACAAAGGATGAAAAACAAAAGAGAGTATTTCGCTTTTACAATTCATATTGATTATTGACCATTGACATTTCACCATTCACTATTTACAACAACATGGAGCATTTATTTACGTCAGAAAGTATTATTAGTTTTTTTGTTTTAGTTCTTTTAGAAGTAGTTCTTGGTATAGATAATGTAATTTTTGTAAGTATTATCATGAACAAACTTGATGATGCAAAGCAACAGAAATCTGCACGAATATTTTGGATGATATCAGGCATTATTGTAAGAAGTCTTTTATTAATGGGCCTTGGCTGGCTTCTATCCCAAAAAGGAAATTACATTATTCCTGAGCGCTGGTTCGGCAAAGGTTTTGACCTTGCTAGCCTTGTAATGCTTGCGGGTGGTTTATTTTTAATTTATAAATCTGTAAAAGAAATTCATGGCAAACTCGAAGGTGAAGACCCAAGCGAAACGCAAAACACTAGTAATAAATTAACCCTAAGTAAGGCCCTGGTACAAATTGTAATTATTGATGCTGTTTTTTCTTTTGACAGTATTATTACTGCCGGCGGAACAGCAAAATACGTGGAAATTATGATAGCAGCAGTAGTTATTGCGATGATTATTATGTTCACATTTAGCCCTGCCATATCAGCATTCATACACAAACATCCGACTTTAAAAATGCTGGCACTTTCATTTTTGGTAATGATAGGTTTGAGCCTGGTTATGGAAGGTTGGGCACCTGATAAAGCACATGAACTTGGGCTAAAAAATTACATATACTTCGGTATGGCATTTTCATTTCTGGTAGAGCTCCTTAACATGACCATGCTTAAACGACAAAAAAAGAAAAGAGTTGTAAGGCTTAATGAACCATGGATAGAAGATAGAAGAGCAGTAGATTCTGATACTGCGCATTAACGCACACACAACAATGTAGCTGCGACCAATGCTGCTGTTTCTGTTCTTAATCTTGTATCTCCTAATGCAACCGGGATAAAATTGTTTTGTAATCCAAACGCAATTTCATCTCTTGTAAAATCACCTTCGGGCCCAATAAGAATAGTTGATTGGTTTTTTAGTTGATTGGCAATTTCTCTAAGAGAAGTTTTATTTTGGTCTTCACAGTGAGCAATAAATCTATTGGTAGATTTATCTTCTTTTACAAACTTTTCAAACTTTACGGGTTGTTGTAAAACCGGCAACCATGCTTGTTGAGATTGTAACATAGCACTGATTAATATACCCCGTAACCGATCAAATTTAAAGAATTGTTTTTCTGTTCTTTCACACATTAAAGGCACTATTTCTGTAACGCCCATTTCAGTAGCTTTTTCTAAAAACCATTCAAACCTGCCGGTGTTTTTTATGGGAGAAATTGCAACGCAAACTTTTTGTGAAGGAATATTTTGTTTTAAAGTATGTAAGATTTTTACTGTACACTTTTTTTTATGCGCTTCAATAATTTCTGTAGTACATACTGTTCCTTTCCCGTCAGTAATATTTATTTGTTTTCCTACCTCCATACGCAGTACCTGAACAATATGCCTAGAGTTTTCTTCATCTAATAAAATCATATTATTATTTGAAGAAGAAATTGCTATTGAATAAAAAAAAGGTAAAGCCATAAATGTTTTAAAAATTTTAGAAAGGTGCTTCATCATCAAACTGCCCATCGTTCATTTTACTACCTTTTTGTATGTATAAATTTGCGCCATCACCTCCACCCTGCACAGGTTTCCAATTACCACTACCACCAAGGTTAGGGTTAAAATTATCCCCACCACCTTCTTCTTCAATAAACCTTTGTATGTGCAATTCAGCTTTTAATTTTATTGTATCTAAGCTACCATTACGGTGTTTTGCAACTTTTACGTATGTCTCTCCTTTGTTGCTCTCTCCCATTTCATTGGTAGTAACATCATAATAATCCGGCCTGTATAAAAACATAACCATATCTGCATCCTGCTCAATAGCTCCGGACTCTCTTAAATCGCTCAACTGCGGAATTTTATTCCCTTCTTTTCTTTTTTCTACTTCACGGCTTAACTGAGAAAGTGCAATAATAGGCACCTGCAATTCTTTTGCAAGTGATTTTAAATCTCTGGATATTTTACTGATCTCCTGTTCACGGTTGCTGTTGCGATCAGCACTTCCACTCATTAACTGAAGATAATCGATAATGATGATCCCAATATTATGTTTGCTTTTTAAACGCCTGCATTTTGCCCGAAGTTCAAAAATATTCAGCGCAGCAGAATCGTCAATGAAAATGGGTGCTTTGCTTAATTTTTCAATTCCTTTTTTATAAAGCTGCTTCATTTCATGCTCTTCCAATTTACCTCGAGCAATTTTCTCTAACCATATCTCACTTTCCGCACTTAAAATTCTTTGCACTAACTGGCTGCTGCTCATTTCTAAACTGAAAAAGCCAACTGCTGTAGGTTTTGTAGGGTGCAAAGCTGCAGTACGGGCAAGGTTTAATGCAAAGGCTGTTTTACCAACAGATGGTCTGGCAGCCAGAATAATTAAATCTGTTGGTTGCCAACCATACGTCAATCTATCTAAAGACGGGAACCCGGTTGGCACACCGGTCATTTCATCCTGCCTGTTCCGCATTTCATCAATGCGGTTAATCGTCTTTATAAGTATGTTGCCAATATCATCGAAATTTTTCCGAAGGTGATTGTTTGTTATTTTGAACAACTTCGATTCTGCCTCATCAAGCAAATCAAAAACATCTGCACTTTCTTCGTAGGCTTCACCAATAATTTCCCCACTAATTCTGATAAGTTCTCGCTGTATAAATTTTTGTAAAACGATTCGGCTATGTGCTTCAATGTTGGCAGATGATACTACAACATTTGTAAGTTTTGTAATAGCATAAGCGCCACCAACAAATTCTAGTTCTTCGTTGAATTTTAGCTCTTCCACCACTGTTAAAAGATCAATCGGCAAATTTTTTATTTGTAGATTTTGCATTGCCTTATAAATTTTTTGGTGTGCTTCTATGTAAAAGCATTCAGGCTTTAAAATTTCAACAACTACATCAAATGCTGATTTTTCCAACATGATTGCACCCAATATTGCTTCTTCCAAATCCCTAGCTTGGGGAGGAATTTTCCCAAAAACCATATTGGCAGTTTCCAGCAAAGGCTTTCTTCTTAGTTTATCTTTATTAAAATTTTTAAGTTCCATTTAATTCTACTTATTTCTTGCTCTTAAACCATTTTCGCAATGTTTTCAAGCTATTTGTTATGATAATTGTTTTAAGGGAAGGCTAAGGTAAATGCAATAAGGTAATATTAAAATAACATTGAGTGTTATTAACTTTATTTACTTAATTATTAACCGTCTATTCACACACTAAGTTAGTTTATCCACGGTTTGTTCCCAACGATAATAACATACTTCCATCAACAGCCATTTGAATATTTGGAAATTTATCAACAATTAAAAAAGTTATAAATCCTTTTTTTACACTTTATAAAAAAATATTTTGGGGAAAAATTTGGACGCCATTTCTAAAATTATTGCATGATTTTAATTATGGGATAGTCCTTAAATTTTTGGGGAATGAATGGCATATATTTGCAATCAAATT
>JBBRPX010000249.1:0-4953 GCA_038227505.1 Chitinophagales bacterium | reverse complement strand
CACTTCCAGAATTTCCCTGAGTTTCATCAACTTCCGACCGAGTAACATCAAGGTCTCTACCTGTTACATCTTTATTAAAGTAAAGTTTTTTCTATTTCGTTTTCCTGATTTATCCAAAGGGGTTCTACGTTTTATTAAAGTCATCCATCTTTAAATGCACTTGTAAAGGGTTGTTATAAATATCACCCCATGCAGGATATTGAAGTGAACCGGGAAAAACAATATTCTCTTTTTTAACTATCTTCTCATGTGAAATGCTTTCTTTTGTTTAAGTTGACATCAGTGTACGACTTTTTATTTTTTCTTCTTCTTATTCCATTTTTTTTAAGACTAACTTATGCTTCAACAACCATCTTGCCTATATTGGTACCTTTAAACAACCCAAGCAATGCAGTTGGCAACTGAATGAACCCATGAGCTATTGTTTGCTCAGTTATTATTTTACCTTCTTTCACCCATTTTGCCAGTTGACTAATTGCTTCAGGAAATTGGCTTTGAAAATTACCAACAATAAAACCTTGCATCAAAACACTACGGGTAAGCAACATGGGCTGCAACCGCGGCCCAACTGGAGTTTCTATACTATTATATAATGAGATTTGACCACATAACGGAATACGTGCATGAAAGTTGATGTTGCTGATAACGGCATCTGATATTTTGCCTCCAACATTATCATAATAAATATCTACTCCTTTCGGGCATGATTTTGAAATTGCCATTTTTAAATCAGTAGCCGTGTTGTAATTAATAGCATCATCAAAGCCAAACTTGTTTTTCAATAGTTTTATTTTTTCGTCAGAGCCAGCTATGCCTACCACATGGCAGCCAAGTAGTTTGGCTATTTGACCCACTACCAGACCCACTGCGCCAGCAGCACCAGAAACTACTACTGTATCACCAGCTTTTGGCTTCCCAATTTCCACTAACCCAAAATACGCTGTCAAGCCAGTCATGCCAAGTACGCCGAGGTGATAAATTAATGGTGCAACAGATGTATCGATTTTTATTAATCCCTTTGCAGGTACAACCGTTTGAACACGCCAAGGCAAAGCACCAGAAATGATGTCGCCCTGTTTTAAATCTTCGGATTTGCTCTCTATTACTTTTGCAATAACTGTCCCAGATATTGGTTGATCTATTACAAAAGGCGGTATGTAAGATTTTGCATCATTCATCCTGCCACGCATATAAGGATCTACTGAATAATACAATGCCTCAAGGAGAACTTCGCCATTTTTTATCTCTGTTAAGTCAATATTTTCGGTTCGAAAATTGTCCAAAGTTGGTATGCCAATTGGTCTTGATGCTAGAACTATTTGTTGTGTTTTCATAATATATCGTTTAATGCTAATTTATGTTACAAAAGATAAAGCAAATGCCTAGATGCTTCTGTAAATGATACTGGCTTTTAGCTTTTGTTTCCCCTCTGTGCGGTGTGAAATAAGAACTAGCAATATTTTTATTTTTAATTGGTAAGAAAGTATGTCAAGACCGTTTTTTGTACAATTAATAAAGTTTTTCTGAAATAATTTCAGGTGTGGCGGAATTAACTAAGCCATAATTTTCTAAGAGCAATTTTTTATTTTCGTGATGATATTTCACCCTGCCTAGCAGGTGCGTTATTAACGCAATATGCGTTGCCTTCTTGTGGTCTGCACTTACAATAAACCAAGGAGTATTTTTGAAATTTGTTTTTAGCAACATTTCATTTCTCGCCTCTGAATAGTCCTTCCAATGCTTTTCTGCCACCTCATCAATAGGGCTAACTTTCCACTGCTTCAGTGGGTCTTTTTTGCGGTCATCTAATCTTTTTTGCTGTTCTTCTTTGCTGATATCCAAATAATATTTCAAAATTATAAAACCTCCCTCAACCAGCCCGCTCTCAAATGATTCTACTTCTGAGAAAAATGATTTATATTGCTTATGGGTGCAAAAGCCCATTACTTTTTCAACACCAAGCCGGTTGTACCAACTTCTATTAAAAAACACAAGCTCCCCAGATACAGGCAAGTGAGCCGTGTAACGCTGAAAATACCATTCTTTTTCCTGTAAATCGGTTGGTTTACCCAAAGCCACTACTTTTGTTTCGCGTGGACTTAAATGTTTGGTAATCCTTTTTATCGTTCCATCTTTACCAGCAGCATCTCTTCCTTCAAGTATTACTAGTAATTTTAAATCTGAAGCAATCACTTCCTTTTGCAACTTCACCAACTCTATAAAGAGTTTATGCAATATTTTTTTCTTTTTCTTTTTTACGTTAGCTCTATTTAAAACTACCTGATTTTCCATACTTAATTATTAGAAAATTGATTACAGTTTATTATTTTCCATGTACTTAAATTCATCTTCATTAAAAAGCTTGCTATTTTTAACCTCATCCATAGTAATGTTGAGGATAACTATTGAGTTTTCCCATTGCACTTCTTTAATATTATTTACAGGTATCAGTACCTTCTTGCCACCAAACCAATTATGTGTATCAACCACGGCGAAGGAAAGCTTCCAAGTTTCATCATCAATGGTAAAATCGTTAATATGCCCTATATCACCGTTTGTAGCATGAATATTATAGCCTGTTACAGTTTCAGTACTTCGTAAATGCAAGTCATAGTCACCTTTTCCCTCATTTTGGGATATTTCTTCTTTTACTATAGGTAATTCGGGCAAAACTGCCCATAAACCACCTGCGTAAAAGCCATTCCCGCCGTATCGTTGCCAGGCATAGTGTCCGTATAATGCAATCTCTTGCTGGCGTGATACTGGTTTATCGGTATCAATATTTGGGCTTTTTTGTATTTGTTCTTTACTAAGGTTAACAGGGAAAACTTCATTCTTCCAATCGGGATTTAGTAGCGCTTCTGGTGCTATAATCACCTTGCGACCATTGAGCCAGTTACCTGTTTCTACAATTACATATCGAACATCCCAAGTGAGATCATCAAAATAAAATTCTTTAACTTGTCCAATTTCACCATCAGTTGCACCGATGCTGTAGCCTATCAAACTTTTAATATTTCGTTGCATATAATTAATTTTTTGTTTCCATTGTTTTAATACTCATCACGATACAAATAGTCAAAAATATTTTCAATTCGCAAGCAATAGCAAATGGTTGATATAAACTACTTAGTTGTACTATGCAGCGGTTAATAGAAATAAAAGCAAAGTTAGTTATCCAATTATCCTCATCTATTTCATAATTGTTTAAAAAATTTGTATAATTCACACATTTAATACTCTATTATTTTCTAATGTTAGTTATTATATTGACCCTTCGTTTCCAAAGCATATTGACCCCATTGGCCATTTTAAACTTTAGTGTAATGTATTCTAAATCAAAATTTTATACATTTACAAATAACACATTTTAACCATTACCTATTAGCATATAACTTTCTGTCCGAACGTTTGGGAGTACCATAAACCTCTTCGTCTATTTTGTTCAACTTTTTTGTAAGGCTGTCTTCAAAAGCATCAGTAAAATTGTTTGTATTATCAGAAATGTTGCTTGCTCCGTCATCACTATATTATGCC
This sequence comes from Chitinophagales bacterium, assembly GCA_038227505.1. Lineage (GTDB taxonomy): Bacteria > Bacteroidota > Bacteroidia > Chitinophagales > Chitinophagaceae > Ferruginibacter. Next base: position 1,416 of record JBBRPX010000249.1, on the reverse strand, counting down.
AAGAAAAAGGCATTGAATTAAATGTAAAACCTAATAAAAGAAATGAGAAGCAGCTTGATACTAATTACCGATATTTCGATGAAGAATTATATAAAAAAGAACCAAGATTGAATATGCAAATGCTTGGATGGATGCCTTTAAAGCACTACAAATTAGGTATGAAAGGAAAGCAGAAACTTGGTTAGCATTACAGTGGATGGCTTTTGTTACAATGTTCGCTAGAAAATTAAAAGTTTAAACAACCTCTTTTAATAATGGTAAATAGATATTTTTTAATTCAACATTAAAATTATTATTCCATCCATATGCCTGCACCCCCGCATTTTAGGCAAGATTTGTAATATGTAGTTTCATATAATGTAGTTGTTACAATTCTATCTGTAACCTTACCCGTGCCATTGCAGGTGCGGCAACAAGTTAAAATACCTCTTTTTTTTACATCATTACCTTGTTTTTCTTCTTTAGCTATTTCGGGTTTTGGTGGCAAAATGGGTTTCCCGTTTTACATAGGGAATAGAAATGCCTGTTACTGCTGTTATTGTTCTATTTAATTCAAAACCTTTATCGTCATAAGTACCTTTGTAGGCAGCTCCAATTTTATAGAAATAAGTGCCATTGCCATATTTATTGTTTTTAAATATTCCTTCAAATTTTTTGCCATCAGAAAAATAAAATATTCCATTTCCATTAACTTTTTATTTATCCAGTTGCCCACATATTTATTACCCGATGGAAATTTATAAGTTCCATAACCATTACTACAATCGCCAGAAATACAATTCACATCTTGAACTACAAGTCGCTTATAGTCAATTGCTACAATTTTTCTAACTGATAACCTTCTTGTTTTATACCGTTTTTATACTTTTCATTTTCTACCGTTCCATTTCTATTTATTATGGTACCAACACCATCTTCCAATCCGTTTATAAAATCTCCTTTGTAGGTATAGTCATCATATGTCATACGCCCTTTTCCTTCGGGCTTTCCATTTTTAAATTCACCGCTATAAACGCACCAGCTAAAATCGTAAGTGCCTATACCGTTATTACAGTCTCCATTTTTACATTGTGCAAATGAGTATACATGTAAAAACAAAAATGAAATGAGCAGTAATTTTTTCATGATAATTATTTGGATGCAAGTTCTTTCACTTTTGCATCGTCTGCATCTGCAAGGGTTGCATTATTTAATTTTCTGTAGATAGAAGCTCTGAAATAATATAAAAGATAATAATCTGGAATTGTAGCGATACCAGTTGTTGCTGTTACTAATGCATCATTAAATTTTTCTTGATTGTAATAGGCTGCTGCTTTAAAGAGATAACCATCAGGATTTTTTAGATTTAAATCCAATGTTGTGTTTTGCTATAATTGACTGGTATATTAAGATGTAGTTACCGTTTTATCTTTATTT
>JBBRPX010000248.1:0-4963 GCA_038227505.1 Chitinophagales bacterium | reverse complement strand
TTCATCTGTAATTTTTAAGACTGCTTTATTTTGTAGTTTTTGCAAAGTGGCATCTATAATCGTTTCTTTTGGAGAATATTTTATTGCATTTTCAATTAAATTATTTATAGCAATTTGAAGTAAGAAAGGATCTCCCTTTACAAAGATTTCATTTTCTATATTTTTATGAATTGTTCTTTTGGGGAAGCGTACCAAAAATTCATTTACACATTCGTCTACCAACACAGAAAAATTTTGTTCATCAAAAGTAGCTTTGTAGCCACCGGCTTCAATTTGTGATGAAATTAGTAAGTTGTTACAAAGCGTATCTAACCTATTTGTTTCCTGCAAAGTATTGTCAATAAGCCTGTGCTGTTGAGCTTCTGCTAGTTTATGCTTTTGTAAAGTTTCTAAATTTAATTTTGTTACAGCAATAGGGGTTTTTAATTCGTGTGTAATGGCCATCATAAAGTTCTGCTGGTCTGCACTGGATCTTAATTCTCTTCTTACAACCCTAAAAACAAAAATTGCACCCGCTAAAATCAATAGAAGAAATGTGCCGCCCTCGCCAATATACTGGGTAGTTTTGCCGCTTTTAGCTTTTAAAATTTTATCCCTTTTCTCTATATAGTTTATATCATTCTTTCGAAGATCATCTATTTTGTAGCTACTCATTAATTCATTTTGCCTACTTAGCGCAATAAACCACCAAATGAGCGCCGCCACTATGTAACCCAACAATACCCAATAGATAACGAGTGCACTTTGTATTTTTTTTGGCTGCGATTTCATTTTAATTTCTCTTATCTAAACCCCACGATAACTTATTGCGGAGTGTTTGCAAAAAATTATTTTCATTTAGCCTTATCAAATTTATACCAAAGGTTTCTTTCTTTACAGCGAGCTGTATTTCTTTCGAAACAATTTCTCTCCTGCTGTCCAGCGTGCACAAAAACCCATCTGTTCTACCCTCAACTTCAAAAGAAACGATTGTATTATCAGGAACAATTATAGGACGGATGTTAAGGTTATGAGGGGCAACCGGTGTAATTACAAAACTTGCACTGTCTGGAAAAACTACCGGACCGTTGCAACTAAGCGAATAACCTGTGGAGCCCGTTGGCGTTGCTACAATAAGCCCATCAGCCCAATAGGTATTTAAAAATTCACCATTTAAATAGGTATGAATTTTTATCATTGGTGAAGTATCCTTTTTATGCAACGTAAACTCGTTAAGTGCATAAGGCATATCATCAAACAAAGGCATATCTGCTTCTAAATGCAACAGGGTTCTTTTATCTAAAACATATTTTCTATTTACCAAGGCATTCAATGCTGAGTGCAATTCTTCTTTACCAATACTGGCAAGAAAACCCAGCCTTCCGTAATTAATACCTAATACAGGGATACCAGAATCCTTTACCAATGTAACTGTATCGAGCAATGTACCATCACCACCCAGACTGATCAAACAGTCAATGGATAGATCAAGATCTTCAGATGCAGTGAACGTAGAATACTTACATGGGATTTTTATTGCGGAATAAAAAAGGTTAAAAAAATCCTGAAAAAAAACAGGCTCCGCTCCGTACTTTTCCAGTTCCTGGATAAGGAACTCCAGATCTTGTAGCTGTATATTTTCTAACCCCCTGCTATAAATTGCTATTCTCATTTTAAATAAACTTGAGATTTTAAAAACCCCCTTTGCCACGTAAAAATAACCCCTTTTCACCTAACTGGTTAAAACTGTATTCTACTTTAAAAACTATATCGTAAAAGGTAACGACGTCAATACCAAAACCGCCTGTATATAAAAGTTTATTATTTAGGCGACTGTCGTATTTTTTTGAAAGATAGCTGTAACCAATATCAGTATATGTTTTTGCAAAAATTTTAAAAGGTATAAACGGCAGCGATTTAATTTTAAAAGGAATGGGAATTTTAAACTCTGTAACTTTTTTATTCAGTGTATATTTTGCAACACCTGCGGCTACTCCATCAATTAGATAGACCTCCAAACCTCGTAAGGTTAAACTACCAAAACCTATAGCCCGTCGGTTAATAAATGCCTGGTCAAATGGTAATTTTATTATTGCAGATGACTGAACAATACTAAAAAAATTATGTTTGTGTTTATAAAATTTAGCAAACGATCCTGACAATGAAAGGCTGTTGATCCCGCCTGTAAACTGTAATCCTCTTTTGCTTATGCCGTAACCATAAATTAACCCCTTTTGAGGATAATTATTGTTATCAGTATTTGTATATGAAACCCCTACACCAACATCAGGAATAATTTGTTTGCTATTTACGCTATTAAAATAAGTAGGGTTGTACTTGGCTTTAATAATGCTGTCGTCAATATTTGTATAATTAATACCTACAGAGAAATTAGTTGTTTTAAAAAATCCTTTGCGTATTGAATAGCCAACAGCTGCATTAAAATTATTTCTTACAAAGCCGTCTTTCTTATAATTTAATATTTTGTTGTTATAATTTAATTTATAACCAACCTCACGGTTTTGAGTAAATCCTGCAGCAACGCCAAAACCTTCAGTAAGTTTTGTATTGCTGTATGGTGCACTGTAACTCGCAGAAATGTTGCGGGCATAACCGTTTAATAGATAAATGCGAAGCTGGTCTCTTCTTCCACTAAAATTATAATGCGCAAATTTTAACCCATACACTACCCTATTTAAATCCGCATTGTAAGTTTTTATCCATTCATTTAAACTTCTATCAACAAGTTGAAATTGAGGTGTGGGAAAAATGTACCATCTTTCTTTTACTATAATATTTATTTTTAACGAAGAGTCAGCCTGAGGTATTGAATCGAATTTAACTTCAGTAAACAAATTAGTATTGTAGACCTGGTTCTTTGCCTGTATTAATGTTGCAGTTAAATCTTTTTGCAACAAACTATCACCTACTTTAAAAGGAATTTCTCTTTCAATAATATAAGTTTTTGTATGCTTGTTACCTGAAATATTTATGGAGCTTATAATTATTTTAGGTTGAATTGTATCCGTTATAATTACTTGCCTTGAAGAAGGAGGTGCGGGAGATTGTGCACTAACATCCAGTGTATTAAGACAACAAAAAATAATGAAGATTAATGGCAGATGATTTTTAATCATTTTTCTGAAGCAGTTTACTAATAATTTTTAACACGTGTTTTTGCAACAGAATTATTTTACGATAACAAATTAAATATCAAGATAGTTCATCAGGTTTTGATAATTGGTATTAATTTCGTTTTCAAATTTTTCGTTCCCAAAAGAATAAACTACGTCATATTCATATCTTTCAAAACTTGAAATGATAGAAGCAATTTCCCGCTTATTTATGTGAAGTGTTACAGTTAACAAACCTGTGACAGAATCCGTAGTTGTGTTCAAATGTAATATCGTGCAATCGTTATTTTCAACAATTCTACTAATTTCAGATATTGAAAATTGAGACCTCTCCATTTCCAGAACAACAATGCCGCCTATTTCGTCTGCCCCGGCAAAGTTTCCCAACATTTTTAAAAGATCATTGATAGTAATTACACCTAGATACTCATTTTCGTTTATAACTACAGGAATTACTGTTGTATCAAAACGAATGCTGTTACTAACAGCATTTAAAAAATGAACATTACCGGGCACAGCAGCGTTTAAAAAACTATTTTGTAAAACTTCGATTGGGATTTTTTCATTTACAGCATCGAGTAAATCATCTTCGCTCACTAAACCCAAAAAAATATTTTCACTTACAACCGGTAAATGAGATATTCTAAAATCATTAATCAACTGTAAGGCCTTGCCAACACTGTCCTGTAGTTGAAGCCGGGGTATATTATTATTTATGAGATCTTTTGTAAGCATGGTGTGCTTTTGTTTATCAAGTTACAAAAACTGTGTCAATCAATTTATAGCTATAAAAAAGAAATAGTTAAACTTATGCAGGTGAGTTTATCTTGGAAAGAAAAGTATCTAATATATTATTAAATTCAATCGGAACCTCCATCATTGGCGCATGGCCACACTTATCAATAAAATGCAATTCGCTGTTTGGAATAAGTTTGTGAAATTCTTCTCCTACAAATGGTGGCGTAACATTATCATTGTTACCCCAAATAAGGCAGGTAGGTTGTTTAATGGCTTTTAATTCTTCTCCAAGGTTGTTCCTTATTGCACTTTTTGCCAATGCAATAATTTTTATCACCTTCATTCTATTGTTTGTAATTTCAAATACTTCATCTACTAATTCATCGGTAGCCATTGCAGGATCATAAAAAGTAAAAGCTGTTTTATTCCTTATGTATTCCTTGTCGCCACGTTTAGGATATGTATCTCCCATTCCATTTTCAAACAAACCTGAACTCCCTGTAAGTATCAATGATTTAATTTTTTCAGGATGCTTTAAAATATGAACCAAGCCTACATGACCACCGAGAGAATTCCCTAATAAATGAATGCTTTTATAATTTCTGTGATCAATAAAGCGGGTGACAAATTTTTCCAGCCCGCCGACGGTTGTATGCAACAAATCCATCGTTAGTAATGGCAGGATGGGTACTACAACAGTATATTTTTTTTTAAAATACTCAATTAAATCCTGAAAATTACTAAGCGCACCAAATAATCCATGCAAAAGCATTAATACTTCACCATTCCCCTCTTCTATAAATGAAAATTTTCCGTCTTGTTTTATTTCGTAGCTCATTCCTTCGTAAGTATAGTTCTGTAATTTGCTAAAATACGTTGTTTCAATCAAAGATGAAGCTAAACGAACTTATTAAAACAAATAATATTATAAAATTTAGAAAATTATTAAAATAAGGGAACTTTTATAAAAGTTGATTTAAAATATCTTTTTAAGAATATTATAGAACTACTAAAAAATTAAATGGTATGGGGTTTTATACGCTTCCATTTTTCAAAATATGGAAGTAACTATATAAGGCTTTTGATTTTCAAACTAAAATACATACTCAAAT
>JBBRPX010000247.1:0-4979 GCA_038227505.1 Chitinophagales bacterium | reverse complement strand
TTATTTGCAAAATTTATATGCGTTTCTGATGCAGGTATGCTAGTAAATAATTTGCTTGCTTTATGGCATGATACCACTAACACAGAAATAATAATTAGGAAACGAAAAATATTTTTTTTGGTATACATCGTTATTTTTTCTCGTACTGAAACAGTTTTATTGGATTTATTTATTTTTAATAAAAGCTAAAAAATTTTTTGTTTCTTCTGGATAAACTTTTATTAAATGTGTATGTATCAATGCAGATGTAGGCATATTGTTGCCCTGTAATAAAACGGCGATTGCCATAGATTGCATTTTTGGCATGTGGCAATTTATACAGTTTTTATTTATTTCAGTGCCTATTGATGCAGTCATTTTACACAACAAAGCATCTGTCTCTTTACCTGTATGACAGCTTATACATCGCTGCGAAAATAAAGCTGTATTCCCTTTTTCATTTTCATGCGTATTATGGCAGCTATTACAGGTAAGTGTTTTACTCATTCTGAAACATTTACTTGATACAAGCAACCCATACTGGTTTCCATGCACATCAATTGAATTTGCATCTTTAGTAGTTTTATCAGTTAAAAAAAAATCAGCAAGTTTATCCCCTGCCGTAAATTCAAATGATGGTCTGGTTTTTTGTAATCTCCCTCCATGGCACACTGCACACATATCTAAACGCTGCTGTCTTGAAAATAAAGCAGGATTAATAATAAATTTACCTTTTTTTTCTGCTGGGTTTTGAGTTTGAAATTCTACATGCTTTTCAGCAGGTCCATGACATTTTTCACAATTTACGCCTAATACCATTCGGTTCTTATCGAACTCTTCGGGCTCTATCCCTTCAGCCGAAGTTTTTTCAACGTAAGTAGCATGGCACTCTAAACAACGCGATGTAATGATCCGGTTAAAAGCAATCTTATTGGGGTAGCCAGGGCTGTTACTCCATTGGCCTGCACTGGTAAAATAGGTAATAGGTAATTGAAATAGTCTGTTTTGTGACCAAGTCGCATAGCTTTGTCCTTTTGTTCCGGAACCGATTACCATATCAAAGCGTTGACTTTTTTTTTCAATACCGTTTATATAGGCAACCTGATAAAAGCCACCTGATTTTTTTTGCATGGCAATTAAGCTGCCGTTATTATAAACAAATTTATTTTTTGCAGTATCAAAACTACCTTTAATGTTTTTTTCTGAAGCTATAGCTGAAGTAAGAAAATGAGCGGTGTGAATATGGGTATCATAAATAGCCTTATGGCAGGAAATACATTTATCTGACCCTGCAAATTTTTCATAATTGTTTGCCTTTACCGTAGCGTCTAATTTATTTTTTTCGTTATTGATACATTTTGAGAAAAGAAAAATGCAGAATAAAATAACAAAAAAAACAATTGCAGAAGAACGGTATTTTGTAATACGATGCATAATGTTTTGTTGTAATTACCCATAATTAAATACAGCCCCTTATTAAATTCCTTAAATTTAAAAAGGGGCGAACAAATATTGTTAGCCCCTTTTTTGATCACGTTATTTAATATATGATATAATTTATAGTTTACTATTATACAATGCCAATACTTCGGTTGCAGATAAAGATTTTCCATATAAACGGAACTGATCCATTTTGCCAGTAAAACCACTAATCCAACTGTCTGTAGGCCCGCTTAAACCCGCATGTTTATTCCAGCCACCTACAACTAAGTTGGTTGCATTATTTAAATTTAAATTACCTAATCCGGCAAATTTAGCGGCTGCACCAGAAGGTAGAGGAACTTCAGCACCATCATAATATACTTTTACTATGGATGTAGTTCCATCATAAGTAAATGCTAAATGATGCCACTGTCCATCAAATAATGGCTTTGTAAAAGATTGATTGGTAAACTCAACCCAAGTATCCATCAAAGCAAACTTTAAAGTACATTTATCAACTGCTGCATTCTCTACCAATAAAAAGGCAGCACTTTCGTGCCAGTAATCCTTGCTTGCCAAAGAAAAATAAAGTTCTGTATTTGTATTTACTGTATTATTTACCCACATAGATATGGTGCAACTTGTTGATTTGTTAAAATCATTTGCAGATGCGTATTTTATCGCTTTTGTTCCATTACCCTTTATTCCTTTTCCTTTAACACCGTCAACTGAAACTAGCGGATTATCAGCAGGAAAATTGGCCCGTATACTATCCACCGCATTCATTAATGGGTTGATAGTAACACCATCAAAAGCGGCATAAAATTTTAATGGCCCACCCGGATACAAAGGAAAGCGTGGATCAACATCTTTAGCATAATCACCCAATTCTGGTCGGGTTGTTTTTTCACAACCCACACTTACAACCACTACCATCATCATGAATATGGCAGTTTTAAGTATTTTATTAAATGTATTCATAACTTGTTTTTTGTATGATTAAAAATCACAATAATTGCATTTTAAATTAATAGGATTAACATTAATTACCATTCAGGGTTTTGTACCAATACCCCGCCAGATAAAGTTATCGCTTTTTGAGGAAGAGGATAAAACCTGCAACGGTTAGTATAGCCTAAAGGCCCCAATTCGGCATTTGCATCTCCCCAACGTACAAGATCGTAAAAACGGTAGCCTTCCATTGCAAATTCCCATCGCCGTTCGTTTTTAATGGCTGCACGCATTTTTGCCTGATTTTCAAAAGGTACTACGGGAACAATTGTTCTAGTTACGTCTAAATTACCGCTAGCTCTTTTTCTTATCAGTTCTAAATTTGCAGCTGCCGTAGCCCCATCGCCTAATTCATTACTAGCTTCTGCAATCATTAAGATAACATCTGCATAACGTAAGATTCTATGATTAATCCAAGAAGCCCCACCATTTCCAAAAATCTGGCCAGTAAACTGCCTCATTTGTGGGTCTGAGTACACTTTCTTATTCCAGTATTGTTGATCAAGACCTGATCCCGGAGCGTAAGTTGGCAAAGTTGCACCATAACCTCCTTCTGCAGGTCCTCCATCAGACTGGCCAGAGTATAAGATAGTTTTATGTTTACGTGGATCTGTATTATCCCAAGCAGTTTCTAATTTTTGAGTTGGCGTATTCCATCCCCAGCCTAAATTCCAGACGTTTGTTGCGCCACCTTGCCGTACATTTTGACAGGTTCCCCAATTTTCACCCTGATTTGACACTCCGTTTTGTCCAACATTCATTTGTGTTTCAAAAATTGATTCTTTTCCGTTTTTACCAGCTCCGGTTAGCCCATCCTTCCAAATATCTGAAAAATCTGTAGCCAAAGAATATTGCCCTGATGCTTTTACTTGGTTGCATAATGCAAGCGCCTGACCCCAGTTATTTCTGTATAAATAAGTTTGTGCCCACAAGGTATTAGCTGCACCTTTAGTTAATCGCCCCGGGTAAATATTTGTTAACCCCACGGTCCAGTCTGCAGGTAGGTATTGCGATGCCTTAGTTAAATCGGCATCAATTTGTGCATAAATGGCAGCTACTGGCGATTTTGGTTTAATTCCTTCAGTTGCTATAGTGTAATAAAAATTAATTAATGGCACATCACCATAAGTTTTAGCCAGTTCAGAAAAAGCATAAGCCCTGAAAAATAAAGCTTCACCTACATTCCTAAGTGATGCAGGATCAGTTAGCTTTAATGAATCGGCAAAATAAATTTCTTTATTCGCCAGGTTAATCATGGTATAATGATTGTTCCAATATTCGTTGGGTGCCCAGTCATCTTTACTATACTGAAATGTTTCAAACTCTGTATTAACTTCAGCTCCATCAGTGGTGCTGCTTCCCTTTTGCGCATCGTCATCACGTATGCTATGAAAATCTAACCAAGGTAATGTAGTAAATCCAGCACTGGTTCTTAAAGTACTATATAATCCAAAACTTTGTGCTTCCAAAGTTCCTTGATTTAAGTCATCAAGCGTAGCGGTTAATGGCTTTCGATCAAGAAATTTTGTACATCCCATAACCGAAACCAACATCGGAATCAACATAATAAAGACCCAGAATAAATTTTTATTTTTTTTCATATCTATGAATTTAATCGTTTAAAAAGTTACGTTGAGACCAAATGTGGTTACAACAGGTATGGCGCCACCAGCATTATCGTAACCGAATGCAGTTGCACCACCGCCAAATTCGGCAGTATATCCTAAATTATTTTTCCAAGTTTTAGGGTTTTGTATATTCGCAAAAACTCTTAAATTTTTTATCGTAGCTTTTGAAATTAAGCGCTGGGCAAAATTGTAACCCAATTGAATATTTCGTATCCTGAAATAACTTCCATCTTCAATATTATAAGTTGAGCCATTGTAATTAAACCTGTGACCCTGACTGATTATAGGTACCCAGTTTGATGTTCCTTCGCCATGCCACCTGTCGATTTTTTCGGCAGAATAATTAACTCTTTGAAAAGGAGATTCAAGAGAACCCCATGTTCTGAAAACTTGGTTACCATATACTCCACCCATATCTACCCCCAAGTTGAAATTTTTATAATTAACATTAACAGATGCACCGTACGTAAACTTAGGTGTTGGATTACCAATAACTGTGCGGTCGTCTGCCGTAATTTTCCCATCCCCATTCACATCTTTAAATTTAAAATCGCCTGGCCCATAAGCCCCAATCGCTGATGCAACAGGTGACTTCAAAATATCGGCATAGCTTTGGTAAAGCCCTTCTACAACATACCCGTAAAATGAGCCAATAGGTAATCCTGGTTGAGTCCTACTTTCTGCACTTCCATTATTTTGAAATGCCCTTGATAAATACCCTGCTGGTATCTTGTCGTTTACGCTGATTACCTTATTTTGTAAAAAAGTGATGTTACTGGCAATGTTTATAGTAAGGTCTTTGTTAATGTTTTGATTCCAACTCACAGAAAATTCTTCACCCCAGTTTCTTATACTTCCACCATTTTCTAATATGGCTTTCAAACCCTGAGTGCTTCTGTCAACATAAGTCATTAAGTCTTTTGTTGTTTTATTAAAATA
>JBBRPX010000246.1:0-5082 GCA_038227505.1 Chitinophagales bacterium | reverse complement strand
TACCTAATACAGATAAGTTCATCATCAAGAAAATGATTGCAGGTAAAATTTTAATTACCGAAGCCAAAGGCGGATCTGCAAATGCTGAAGCAACAATAAAAAAAGTAGAAACCTACATGGACGACTATAAAATGATATCTCCGGCAATTTCTTTTCAATCTTTGGTTACAGACAGATTAAAAGAAACAGACAGCACAAAATGGATAACAAAAATTTATTACCCTATTATGTAATCAATTAAATTATTTGATAATTGTTCAATTTAATTTTTAAACTTTATAACCATCATACTATCACTGTTTCTTGCAATAACAAATGCCTGCTGTTTGCCAATTTGTATCGGCTTTATATGGCGAATCTGCCCTTTTATTTGCAAGCCGTTTAATGTTTCGCAAACAAAGTTACCATTACCTTTATTAATTAATATTGTTCCATAGTCTGCATCGTATCTGCCCATTTCAATGTTGTTATCATAATAATTTCCACCAATAAATATATCGGGCAAAGCGTCGTTATTAGCATTTACAATAACAGCATCTTTAAAGGATGTAAGTTGTGCAGCCATTGGCAGTGCCTTTGTTTCAAACTGCAGGTTGCCCTTGTTAATGAGTATAGCATTTGAAAAATAGTTTGCCGTAAATACATCCGCTTTTTCAAGTTTACTTTGGGTAAATAAATCTGTTAAGCTTGCTTTGGCAAAATCTTCTGCGTACAAAAATTTCTTTTTCATGACAGAAGGAATTTGTTTTTCGAGTTCCGCCTTGTTTGCAAATGGAATTTCTTTTCCATTCAAAAAATAAGTTAGTAGTTGTTCCTTTTTTCCATTGCCATCAAAATCGTTGTAATACATTTTAACGGGCTCCTTTTCTGAAGCTTGTAATCGACTATTTGTACCAAGGTTTCCTACTATTAAATCTATATTGCCGTCATTATTTATATCGACAGGTAACATAAAATTCCACCAACCCTTTTTATCTGTTAATTCTTTTTTTATAAATTTCCCACCATTATTTACAAAAGCGGTAATGCCGCCCCATTCCTGCGAAATCAATAGATCTTTATCGCCGTCTTTATCAATATCAAACCATAAAGCCTGTGTTACAAAACCTACATGAGAAAGGCCAACAGCATATTGATCTGTAACATTTTTAAATTTTCCCGTTTTATCATTCAACAACAAATACGATTGTGGAACTTGTCCATACTCAAAAGGTACCGCCCTTGCACCAATAAAAAGATCGACAAATCCATCACCATTAAAATCATAAGGAACAACACAAGAAGCCGTTAAATACAATTCACCAAAAGGATTTTCTGATTTTATAAAATTTGCCTTACCATCATTTAAATATATTCTGGGTATATTATGAAAATCGCTTCCATAAAACTCATTTCCACCACTAGCTAATATAAGATCAATGTTGCCATCGTTGTTTACATCTGCAAAACATGCATCAGTATTTTCGTAAGCACTGTCTTTGTCTAAAACAGGTTGTAAACTTTTTATAAACTTTCCGTTCTTTTGTTGCAAAAAAATAACTGCTTTTTTATCACGGCTACTGCCAATAAAAATATCTTCTAATCCATCTTTGTTTAAATCTCCCACTGCAAGCGCAGGCCCTTCTGTAGAAAACATTCTTGGTATTAAAGATTCCCTGTCAAATTCTACAAAATGATTTTCTTCATGTAGATATTGAAGATTTACATCTTTTGTAATATCAACCAATTCACCTGAAGAATTTTTTAGACGCTCTGTTAACCTTCGATAATCATACTTTGGTAATCCCTTTTTATATTCAAAATTGAAAACCCTTTTACCATTATTGAGTTTGCCAACATTTTGATAACTGTTGTCAGGCCAGATGATCAGCACTGAATCGATTTTAGTATTTATCATTCCTACAAGTGTGGGAATTTCCATGCTACTTAAAAAACCGTGAACGGGAAATTTTTCATAAGTACGTACTTCTTTTTTATTAGCATACACTATTATTTTTGAACCTACTGCATGTACATTTTGAGTGGTGCCTATTAAATTTATTTGGATAGATGATAATTGGTTAGGAATGCTTTGCGTGTTTTTATAAACCAAAGCTGCACCATTGATATTGCTCGTTACAATATCTGCATCACCATCATTATCTAGATCTGCATACACGCTGCCGTTAGAAAATGTCAGCGGGTTTTCTTCGATGCGTTTTTCTTCATCAGTAAACGAAAGATCACCATTATTTTTATAAAACTTATTGGGCAGTTTTATTTCGGGAAATTTATTTATCAATGCAAGATCTTTATCGTCAATATTATTTTCATGAATTTTTTGCTGCACTTCGCCGTTAGAAATAAAATTGATGTAGTCAATGTCGTTCATTCGCTTTGGAATACCGTTTGAAATAAAAAGATCTTTCAAGCCATCGTTATCAAAGTCTGTAAACAAAGCGGCCCATGACCAATCAGTTGCGGCTACTCCCGCATACAATCCTACTTCGCTAAACGAGCCATTGCGTCTGTTAAATTGCAAATTATTGCGTGTGTATTGGTGGGAGTATCCACTATTAATTTTAAAATTAAAAATATCGTAAGAATCCTCGCCAAGCGATCTTTTTAAAATATAAGGATCAGATGGAAGCATATCCATAGAAATAATTTCAGGAAACGCATCGTTGTTTATATCAGCTACATCTACACCCATAGAGAACTGGCTTGTGTGCATCATTCGTTGCTCTCCCTCTTCTTTAAAAGTTCCATTTTTTTGGTTGATGTACAAATAATCATTTTCATGAAAATCATTTCCAATATAAATATCCGGATAGCCATCAAGATTAATATCGGCTATACAAATGCCCAACCCGTATCCTATTGCAGTACTTTGTATTCCGGTTTCTTTTGTAACATCGGTAAAGTGCCCACCAGAATCATTCCTATAAATTCTATCGCCAGATAACTCGTTGTATGTGCCAATAAAATCTGCTCTCGGTTTAAATGTACCGTTTTGATGGACGGAATGGTTTAATAAAAACATATCAAGATCACCATCGTTGTCATAATCAAAAAAAACAGCCTGGGTGCTAAAGCCTGAAAAATCCAACCCATATTGCTGTGCCTCATCCTTGTAAAATGGCACACCATTTTTATCAATACCTTTACAAATCAGCAACTGATTTTTGCTTTTTAAAATTTCATATTTGCCCACTCTGCACACATAAATATCAAGCAGGCCATCGTTGTTTATATCAACTACAGATATGCCGGTACTCCACCCCCCATCATCTGGTATCCCGGCTTCTTTTGTAACATCTTTAAAATGTAAACCGCCCTCGTTTAAATATATTTTATTCTGGTGTTGGTTAGATGCGAAGAACAAATCTATTTTGCCATCATTATTAAAATCACCTGCACCTACGCCACCACCATTATAAAAATACATGTACTTAAAAAGATTAAAATCTTTGTTGTACGAAAGATCATTGCTAAAATCAAGTCCGGTTTTTGTATGGTCGAGCGTAACAAACATTGGCGCTTCTTTCGGCTTCGATTTGCAACCTGGCATAAGAAAAACGAACAGTACAAAAACACTACACGTTCTATATAAATTACTTTTTCGCATTTTTTTTTAGTTGATACAAAACCGGAAAGTCATTATTACGAACTGCCAATAAATATTTTTTATTTCCACCTTCAATTATTTTAATATCCTTCATTTCTCCTGTTACATTTAAGCCCGAAGCAGTTGCAGATAAAATATTGAAATTACCTTTCCCGTTGTTTATTAAAATATTGCCAAAGCTTGCATCCAATCGACCAAACTGTGGTGGGAAACCAAATTTATTACCTCCGATTATGATATCTGGTTTGTTATCATTATTTACATCTGTAACACAAATAGTATTTATGTTGGAAAGCTGGGCTTGCACCGGTAACTTTTGTATGGCAAAGTTTCCATTACCATTATTTATTGCAATGATGGAACTGCAGTAATTGAACTGTTTTATTACAGTTTTATCCATAATATCTTTTGCAAATAATTGTTGAATAGATTTTCCTGCAAAATCACTGTTCTTTAAATTCTCTTTTTTTAAGAATGGGAACTGTTCCGTAATATCTTTCTTTAAAAAAACAGGCAAATCTTTTTCACCTTTTGTTCTT
This sequence comes from Chitinophagales bacterium, assembly GCA_038227505.1. Classification (GTDB taxonomy): domain Bacteria; phylum Bacteroidota; class Bacteroidia; order Chitinophagales; family Chitinophagaceae; genus Ferruginibacter. The sequence continues at coordinate 936 of JBBRPX010000246.1, read as the reverse complement.
GTTATAAACTGGTTTATGGTTCCACTTTTATCAAAATCACTCAACCACATTTTAACCGGATTTTTACTATCCGGCCTTAAGTAAAAATTCTCACCAATATTTCCAATAATAAGATCTTCTTTTCCGTCTCCATTTACATCTGCAGCATTAACAGTTTGCCACCAGCCATATAAATTGGTAAGGTTTGTATTCTTTACTTCTATAAACTTTTTATTTTGATAAGAAAAAATTCTTGGCGCCATCCATTCACCAACAACAATTAATTCTTTTTTTTGATCTCCCACCACATCTGCCCATACAGCACCGGTTACCATTCCTATTGAAGCAATTTCTTTGCTTAAACTATTTGTTGCATCAGTAAAATGACCGTTACCATCGTTGATGTATAAATAACTTTGCGGCGAAATACCGTAAGCAAAAGGGACACTTCTAGATCCAACAAAAAGGTCTTCAGCTCCGTCACCATCAAAATCGTATGTCACAGCCACGGCAATATTCATATTATTATTTGGAAAAGCCCGTGTATCAATTTTAAAATTTCCTTTACCGTCATTTTTGTATAAGCGATGTTGCAACTGCCTTTCGTTTGGCTGTACATTATTCCCCCCTGCACCAATAAATAAATCAATATCTCCATCGCCATCACAATCGAAAAAAGTTACTGCTACATCTTCAAAATCTGCATATTCTTTAAAAACTGATTCTTCTTTTTTTACAAAGCCGGTAGAAGTTTGCATATACAATTGCCCGGCCTGTCCTTTTGCCCCGCCAATATAAATATCCTCAAGTCCATCGCCATTCACGTCTGCTTTTGCAATATGAGGTCCTTCCTGCGAGAGCATTTCAGGTAAATTTCTTTCATTGTAATAATCTACAAAGTCATCTTCTGTCTGTTTATCAAAATTCTTTTTTAACGGAACCAATAAGGTTTCTTTT
>JBBRPX010000245.1:0-5089 GCA_038227505.1 Chitinophagales bacterium | reverse complement strand
CAATAATATTTCTATTCGTATAAACTGCATTTGGATCAAGACCTGTTACATCATACAATTGCCAGTCATAATCATCCGCTAAATCATTAGGTGTAATTGTAAAACCAAAAGTGCCGGTTTGATAGCAGGTAAATTTATACCAAAAAGGATTTTTGTCTGCATAGGTAGTTCCGTCTGTATCACAACCCGGAACGAATAAATTACTGTTTGTGCATATTGGAACGTTTTGCTGAAAAAAGGAGGATGTGCCGCAAACAGGGAATGCAGTCTCAGCAGTTTGACCAAGTGTTGTGCATTGTGCATTTGAATTTTGCGAAAGGCAAACAAAACAAAATAAAAATAAAAGTAATTTCATCGCCATAATCTGTAAAGTTATTATAAAAGATGTTGCCTGTATATATTACGCTGCTCGGTCTTGTTAAGTTTAAAAGATTGGTTACAGACTAGACAATGTCTTTTCTTTTTTGCAATACAAGTTCAATTCACTAATTTCCTTCTTTCTATCAATAAAAGTAATTTGAAATAAAGCGAACATGAAAATTATAGAATTAAAAGCACTTAGGGGCCCGAATTATTGGAGTATACGGCGAGGTAAGTTGATACAAATGAAACTTGATCTTGAAGAAATGGAGCAAAGGCCAACCAATAAGATAGAGGGCTTTAGAGAAAATCTTGAAAAAGTATTGCCTTCTTTATATACACACCGCTGTAGTGAATTAAAGCCTGGAGGTTTTTTTGAAAGGGTAGATGAAGGAACATGGATGGGGCATGTAATGGAACATATTGCATTGGAACTGCAAACCCTAGCAGGCATGGATATGGGCTTTGGTCGTACTCGGGGCACAGGCAAAGAAGGGGAATATTATGTGGTTTTTGATTATATGGAGGAAGCTGTTGGTTTATATGCTGCCAAAGCTGCTTTTCGTGTTTGCGAATCTTTAATTGCCGGGCAACTTCCGGACCTCACTGAAGATATACAATGCATGAGAGAGTTGCGAGAAGAAACCAGGCTAGGCCCAAGCACCGGTTGCATTGTAGAAGAAGCCGCCAAGCGTGGTATACCATTTATAAGGTTAAACAAGAGCAGCCTTGTACAACTTGGTTATGGCATAAACCAGCAAAGAATTAGAGCCACAATTGCGGGTACTACAAGCTGCATTGCAGTAGATATTGCGGGCGATAAAGATGAAACAAAAAGATTGCTGCAGGCTGCAGAAATACCTGTACCCAAAGGAAGTATTATTCGTGGTGAAGATGAATTAGAAAGTGCAATAGCGAGCATTGGCTATCCTTGTGTGCTAAAACCTTTAAATGGTAACCATGGTAAGGGCGCTACTACAAACATTGTAAACTACGAACAGGCATTGACAGCTTTAACTGCAGCACAAAAATATGGCAGGAGTGTAATAGTTGAGAAATTTATTACAGGGTATGATTTTAGGTTGCTTTGCGTAAATCATAAATTTATTTGTGCGGCACTTCGCACACCTGCTGCTGTTACGGGAGATGGCGAGCATAGCATTGAGTGGCTTATTGAGGAAACAAATAAAGACGAGCGCAGAGGTTACGGACATGAAAAAGTTCTTACCCAAATTAAAATAGATGATTTTACAAAAAAGATGCTTGATGACAAAGGCTATACGCTGGCAACAATTCCTCAAAAAGGCGAACAGGTTTTAGTAAAGCCAACTGCAAATCTTAGCACAGGCGGAACATCAACAGATGTAACAGATGAAGTGCACCCCAATAATATTTTCATGGCGGAGCGCATCAGCAAAATTATTGGCCTAGATATTTGTGGTATAGATATAATGGCACCTAACCTAAAAGTACCCATAACTGAAAATGGTGGTGCAGTGCTTGAAGTAAATGCAGCACCTGGTTTTCGTATGCACATTGAGCCATCAGAAGGTATTGCGAGAAATGTTGCAGAACCGGTTATCGATATGCTTTTTCCAAAAGAAAATACCGGACGAATACCAATCATTGCTATTACCGGTACAAATGGTAAAACCACTACATCAAGGTTAGTGGCGCATATTGCAAAAGCAGCCGGCTATAAAGTAGGTTATACAACGAGTGACGGTGTGTATATTCAAAATCAAATGATGATGAAGGGAGACTGTACCGGACCTGCATCTGCGCATTTTGTTCTGAAAGATCCAACAGTTGATTTTGCCGTGCTGGAATCTGCCCGTGGTGGCATTTTAAGAAGCGGACTTGCTTTTAGACATTGCGATATTGCTATCGTTACCAATGTTACTGCAGATCATATGGGGCTTGGTGGCATTGACAGTCTTGCACAAATGGCAAAAGTAAAATCAGTAGTGCCCGAAACTGTTTACAAACATGGTTATGCTATATTGAATGCTGATGATGATTTGGTATATGACATGAGGAAAGAATTAAAATGCAATGTGGCGCTTTTTAGTATGGATGAGCATAATCCAAGAATTGTAAAACATTGTAAAACCGGTGGGCTTGCTTCTGTTTTTGAAAATGGATTTGTAACCATTATGAAAGGCACATGGAAAATAAGGGTACAAAAAGTGTCTGAAATACCTATAACCTATGGTGGTAAAGCCCTGCACAATGTTATGAATACTTTGCCTGCAATACTTGCCTGTTATTTATACAGAAATATTAAGGTGGCAGATATTAAACTTGCGCTGGAAACTTTTATTCCCTCTCCAACACAAACGCCGGGCAGGTTAAATTTATTTGAGTTTAAGCATTTTAGATTCCTTGCAGACTTTGCCCATAATCCTGCAGGCCTTCAGTTGCTGTGCGATTTTGTTGGTAAAATGGAGGGTACACCAAAAGTTGGAATCATTAGTGGAACGGGTGACAGAAGAGACGAAGATATCAGAGAACTCGGCGCCATTTCAGCAAAGTATTTTGATGAAATAATTATTCGCCAGGATAAACATTTAAGGGGACGAACTGCTGAAAATATTGTTGAACTTTTAATAGAAGGTATCGTATCTCAAAAAGACAGGCAAATACCCGTGACGGTTATACTCAACGAAAAGGAAGCGATAATGTATGCATATAATACAGCTAAACCGGGTTCTCTTATTACAATAATGTGCGATGTTGTTGCTGAGGCCATCGATTTAATTAAATCATTAAAAGAAAAAGAAGACAGCGAATAATTTTTAAAGAAATAGTTTGAACTTTTTTTCAAAATCCCTATTTTTGCACTCCAAAACGAAACAATCGTTTAAAGATTGGGTTATGGTGTAAAGGCAGCACAACAGATTTTGATTCTGTTTGTCTAGGTTCGAATCCTAGTAACCCAACAAAAAACTCTACATTATCGTAGGGTTTTTTTTATGCGCTCTCTCTAATTATTTACATCCAATTTTTTTAAATTATTTTTAGATACTTTAGTCGAAATAAATTATTAAGTTGTTCATTTAACAACATGTAAATGCTAAAATTTAGGTGCCTTTTATCAACGCTATTTTTATTTTTATCCGCAATAGTTTTTTCACAAAAAACTTTGTTTTATCCATCTAACTGGTGGATAGGCATGAAATGGAATAAAGTTCAGATATTGGTTTATAACAACGAAGAGGCAATTCGAGACGCAGAAGTGTACACAAATTACTCTGGTGTAAAAATCACAAAAGTTAATAGGCTGGAAAATGAAAAATATCTTGCAATAGATATCACAGTTTCACCAACAGCAAAACCGGGTGTGTTAACTTTCAAACTAAATTATAGAAATAAGATCGAAACGATTCTGTGGCCTCTCCAAAATAAAAAAGCCGGCAATGGAAAAGTGTATGCACAAGGTGTTAGATCATCTGACTTTATCTATCTGCTAATGCCTGACCGTTTTAGTAACGGAGATGAAAGCAATGATAAAATAGCAGGATTAAGAGACCAATCTTTAAACAGAGATTCTATATATCTGCGCCATGGGGGCGATTTGCAGGGTGTGATAAATAAGCTGGATTATTTAAAAGACTTGGGCATAACAACTGTTTGGATGACGCCTGTACTTTTAAATGACATGCCTAAAAGAACTGAACATGGGTATGCCATTACCAATCATTATGTTGTTGACCCAAGAATTGGAGGGAATGAAAATTACAAAAAATTAAGTGATGCCATTCACGAAAAAGGGATGAAATTAATTCAAGATGCGGTGTACAATCATGTGGGTTCGCAACATTTTACGGTGCTTGATAAACCTATGAAAAACTGGCTACATGAATGGCCTGCATATACGCAAACTTCTTACAGAGATCAGGTTTTATTTGATCCTTATGCAGCCTCATCTCAAACAAAAATTATGAGAAACGGTTGGTTTGAAAAGAACATGCCTGATCTAAATCAAACTAATCCATATCTTATAAATTATCTTATTCAAAATGCCTTGTGGAGTGTTGAAGAATTTGGTGTAGATGGTTGGAGAATTGATACCTATATATATAATGACCTTAAATTTATGAACGCCTGTAATAGCGCACTTCTTGCAGAGTACCCATCAATAACAATGTTTGGCGAAACATGGGTGCACGGTGTTGTCAACCAAAGTTATTTCTGCGAGAACAATCTTACCAATACTTTTAAAAGTAACCTACAAAATACTACAGATTTTCAAATGCTCTTGTATGGAATACAACCAGCATTAATGGAGCAACCCAGCTGGACAGATGGCTTAATGAAACTATACAATACAGCTGCGCAGGACATCATGTATAAGCATCCGATGGGTCAGGTTATTTTTTTAGATAATCATGATTTGTCAAGATTCTTCTCGGTTCTAAAAGAAGATGTAAAAAAATATAAAATTGCTTTGGCTTGGTTGCTAACGTATCGCGGTATTCCGCAACTGTACTATGGTGATGAAATAGGAATGACGGGTCTGAGCAATCCCGATGGATTGGTTAGGTCAGACTTTTCGGGAGGTTGGAAAAATGACAGTTTAAACAAATTTCTACAAGGCAAAAGAAATAGCCAAGAAAATGAAATTTTTAATTTCATAAAAACGATCGCCCATTTTCGTTCAACATCATCTGCACTAAAAAATGGAAAACTGCTACAATTTGTGCCTCAAAATAATTTGTATACTTAT
>JBBRPX010000244.1:0-5092 GCA_038227505.1 Chitinophagales bacterium | reverse complement strand
CTGTTGCGCTCACTATCCTTGCAGCAGTCTGTAAAAATCGGTACTGCGCTCTCACAAAAAGAGATGAAGCAGCTTACTGATGATCTTTTTTTATGCAGTATACCCAATGCTACACCCACAGGAAAACCCACCTATATGAGTTTTAAAAAGGATGAGTTGGATAGAATGTTTGGGAGATAAAAGAGAAGATTCTACCTAAACCTCTACTAAGCAACGCAACCGGGGTTAATTACTATTGAAACAAATTTTTTATCACAAAGCATTAATGAATACTTTTCAACCTTACATACTCCAATTTTTTTATTATTAAACTCTGTGCTGATTGAAAATGAATTTGATCGTATGGTTTTGAAGGAAAGAAAATTTCAGTCATATTTGTCAATCCATCGTCTGCAAACAATTCCACAGATGCCACATCAATTATCAAAGAAATACTTATCACGGCATTGTTGCTAATGCGAGGCGCTGTGTGCCTTGCAGCAAATGCTGCATTAAAAGCTGTATTGCCGGATTTTGTTCTGTCAATAAAATAATCATTTGATTTGTCATCAAAGCCAATCAAAATTTCATCGCTGGTATTGTTGAAAAGTTTTAGTGAGAAATCCTGTTTCTCTAAACTTATATTTATACGACATGGGAAGCTGATGTTTTTTATAACAGTAGAAAGGTCAAAATCTTTTTTTATTGCAATATTATTTACAGTAATAGGCTTTGCTGAAATAGCCTCTAGTTCTAGTACCGGCGTTGAAGCAATAAAAAGTTCGTTGCCTGCACGTTTTAATTGCAATGTTCGGGGGAGCGTCATTGCACTTCGCCATTTAACGGTGGGTACCTGTGTTGCATACAGCCAGTTGCTCATCCATCCTAAAAATATTTTCCTGTCGCCGGTATTGCTCCATGTTACGCCTGCATAATCATCGGGACCATAATCTATCCATTTCGTATTTTTTTGCGTGGTTGTAAATGTTTTACCATCAAAATTTCCTAAAAAATATTGCGTACCCGAGCCAAGGTTTGGTGCGCCGGGGTTTATGCTAACCGTAAGCACCCAAACTTTTTGGCCATTGTCATTTAGTTTAAAAAGATCGGGGCATTCCCATACACCCCCGTGGGCACCTAAGCTTGCGCCAAACTCACTTTCCTTACTCCATAATTTAAGATTTGGAGAACTGTAAAAAGATATTCTGTCTTTTGTGGCGAGGGTCATTATCCATTTTTTTTGTGGCTCATACCACATTACTTTAGGATCTCTAAAATCTGCAATGCCCGGATTTTTTAAAACAGGATTGCCTGTGAATTTGCTCCAGGTTTTTCCATCATCGTTGCTATAAGCTATACTTTGGTTTTGGAAATCAGTGCGCTTAGCAAGTTCGCCCACCATGTTGTGGTGTGTAAAAATAGCAACAAGAGGCACTGAGCCCTTTTTACCAAATCCTGATGTATTATTTTTATCAGCAACCACACTTCCTGAAAAAATATAACCCAAACTATCAGGGTATAAAGCAATCGGCTGTTCCTGCCAATGCATTAAATCTTTGCTTGTTGCATGCCCCCAATGCATGGGGCCCCACACAGTTGAGTCAGGATAATATTGAAAAAATAAATGATAAACGCCGTTGGAAAAAACCATGCCGTTTGGGTCGTTCATCCAGTGTGCCTTTGGCGAAAAATGAATCTGCGGCCGGTATGGTTCTGTAAATAGCTGGTTATTTTTTTGCGCAAAAATATTTTTGCTGCAACTAAGAAAAGTAAAAAAAATTAAGAGATAACCTATGTTTTTATTCATAGTTAATTTATTTATTGTTGGCTGTTTATTTTGTTGCTTCGCTGCATCCTTACAGCTGTAATGTTGTGTTAGATCTGAGCAGCTTTTATTAAATTTTCAATTTCGCTCACCTCATAATCAGGACAGGCTCCATTATAGCTTGCAATTAATGCACCTGCAGCACATGCAAACTGTAATGCATTTTCAGGGCTTTCTTTTATAAATAATTTTGTGAGCAGTGCTGCAAGAAAACAATCTCCGCTGCCAATGGTATCGGCAACCTTTACCATGTATGCACCGTTTTTGTAGAATTTTCCGCCACAGTTTAAAACAGCCCCATCACCGCCTTTTGTTACAACAATATTTGGGATATTAAATTTATCCTGCAACATCATCATCCTTTCTTCTTCCGTTTTTAATTCAGCAAACCAATCGCTTATTATTACCAATTCCTCCTCATTCAGTTTTAAGAGATGTACATCAGGTAATAACAACTCAAAAATATCTTTGCTGTAATGTGGCACCCGCAGGTTTACATCAAAAACTTTGTGTTGTGCCTGTTCTAATAATTTAAACAATGTGTTTCGGCTTGTTATACTTCGTGCCGCAAGGCTTCCGTGCACAAAATAATCTGCGTTGCTTATCAAACTTTCAAAATTATTCTGCCAGGTAATATTATCCCATGCAACGGGTTTTACAATATCATACGTCACTTCATTGTTTGCTCCAATAGTAGCATTTACTTTTCCGGTTTGCATTATATCATCCACCTGCACATCATCACAACTAATGTTATTTTGTTTAAGTAACTCAAGCAATTTTTTACCCCAGTCATCATTCCCTATTCTTGTTATCAATGTTGGGTGATCACCTAATTTTTTTAAATGATAAGCAACATTCATGGGCGCCCCTCCCGGTAGAGTGGCAGTGGGTAGCATATCCCAAAGTATTTCACCAAAACAAATGACCTTATTTTTTTTATTTTCCATTGGTTTGTAATTTGTTTTATTTGGAAAATTTTGCTTCTAATTCCTCCAGAGAAATACCTTTTGTTTCAGGCATTTTTGTAAGCACCCAAATTAACTGCAGTACCATCATGGCTGCAAAAAATGCAAAAATGGGCCATGGATTATCTTTAAAAATACCTTCCTTGTCATCGAGAAAAACCGGCGTTACCAAGGTAATAATTGCAGCAAAGATCCAATGTACACTTGCACCAAAAGACTGACCGGCCGCCCTTATTTTGTTTGGAAATATTTCAGAAATAAAAACCCAGATGACTGCTCCCTGCCCTACTGCGTGCGACGCTATAAAAATTAACAGAAAACTCATCAACAGCGCTGTACTGGCTTTTGCATAAAAACACCAGGCTACCATTACAAGACTAATGATGTAACCGATGGAGCCAACAAGGAGCAGTTTTTTTCTGCCAACCCTATCAATAAAATACAAACCCACAAAAGTGAAAAGTAGGTTTGTCCCGCCTATTGCTATAGAATTTAAGAGAGAATCTTTTGCCGCCAATCCTATACGGGAAAGAATTTCAGGTGCGTAATATAAAATAAAATTTATACCTGAAAACTGGTTGAAGAAAGCAATAAAGAATGCAAGGCTTATAATTACTTTGTGTTTTGCGCTGAACAATGGCGCAGCTTTTCCACCCTGTTCATCGTGTTTATTGCTTTTAATAATAGCTGCAATTTCAGCATCGGTATCAGTAACACCTATCTGCAACAAAATTATTTTGGCTTTTTCGGTTTCGTTCTTTTTTGAAATAAGCCAGCGCGGGCTTTCGGGCAAACCCATTGCCATTACCGTATAAATAAGTGCAGGAACGGCAAGTACACCAAGCATCCACCGCCAATCGTTAACGCCACCAAAACCCTGCAAAAAATAATTTGAAAGAAATGCAATTAATATTCCGAAGACAATATTGAACTGGTACATCGCTACAAATCTGCCTCTGGATGCCGGTGTAGAAATCTCAGAAATATAGGTTGGTGCTACAACAGATGATACGCCAATACCTATGCCGCCCACAAAGCGGAAGAAAGAAAAAGTGTATGGGTCTTGTGCCAGTGCAGAACCAAAAGCAGAAACAGCAAATACAATCCCAACCCAAAACAACACTTTTTTTCTGCCGAACATTTCTGTCGGAATCCCGCCGAAAATAGACCCTACCAGCGTACCCCACAATGCCATAGACATGATAAAAAACCCATGAAACAATGGCGTAGTGTGCCATAGATTTTTTATTGGGAGGTTAGCACCTGAAATAACCACGGTATCGAACCCAAAAATAAAACCTGCAAGTGATGCTGCAACTGACCATTGAAATAGTTTGTTTTTGTTCATTATGCAACAGATAATTTGATGGATAAATTACAAACCAGTCTGTGAGATTCGTAAAGGCAATTGTTAACTAATTAAATGTACTCTTTTAATGTGCACTGTTTAAATTTTTTTTGCTTTCAATGTGCACTGTTTAAGATATCTAATGCAAAATATAGCCAACAAAAAAGCCGCTGGTTTTACATCAGCGGCTTAAGTTTAGTAAAGTGTATTTTTAATTTTTTATAAAGCTTGCATAACAAACATCGTTGCCATGTACCAGCCTAAAACGATAGATGCCTGCAGGCAAATTTGCCGTTGGGATACTTACGGTGTTTGTACCAACAAAACCTTGTTGTACTTTTTGCGCCACAAGCATATTCAGGCTGTTGTAAACATAGGCATACAACGTGGTGGGTTGCGCCAGCGTAATCAATACATTGGCGTAGGCTGATGCAGGATTAGGATATACTTGCAACTTGCAGCCAGTGGTAAATGGCATTTGTTGCGTTATGTGTATTGTTTTGCAAAAATCTTTTACACAGCCACCTGCATAGGTAGTTCTTACACAAATATTGTAGTAACCAGAATCTAAAAATACATATGTGGGGTTGTTTAAATGAATGGTGGATGTGCCTGTGCCAGCAGTTGCAGACGATTTGGTAATGGTCCACAACTGGTCTGCAATAACTGTGTTGGATGTTGCTACAAACTGCACCCTGTTTGGGACGAGCGGGTCTCTGACATCATTAATATTTAAGGTAAGGCCGCTGCAATTTATTGTTGATGACACATAAATTGTTTTGCAGGTAGTAGATGCACAATTGTTGTTTCTAAATGCCGTGAGGCAAACAGTATAATAGCCTGGGGCAGCAAACTTATGGGTTGGTGTAAGGGCAGTTTGCGAACCTGTGCCATCGCCAAACGTCCAGGTGTATTGCACATCGTTGCCAATGTTAGTAGGCGTAAAAGAAATTATGTTGTTGTTGGTAGCAG
>JBBRPX010000243.1:0-5127 GCA_038227505.1 Chitinophagales bacterium | reverse complement strand
TGACAATACTTTTCATTTTCAATTAATTTCATGAAAAATCTTTTGTATTTATTTTTAATGCTGATGGTTGGTAGTTCTTGTGAAAACAAAAATGATTATGATATAAATACTGGTAAAAATTATGAAAACAATAAGCTTAATTTAGAGAAAACAGAACAGAAAAGTCCTGCTGTTTTTCTTTCTGTAATAGGAGAAAGAAAAAAAAATATACTTGGACAATCTATTATCAAAGGCAAGATTATAAACATGGCAAAAATCGTTTCTTATAAAGATATAGATGTAAAACTTTTTTTTTACAGCAAAACGGGTGCACTCCTGGAAGAAGATCATGAAATTCTTTATGAAACAATTGCACCTGGCCATATAAAAAAATTTAAGTCAAAATACTTTACTCCAAAAGATACTGACAGCGTAGCTTTTAAAATTATAGGAGCTAAATTTTGATGTCTCTTTTTTATACAATAAAATTAAAACTGTCTCCATCAAATAAACCTTTATCACTCAACTTTAAGTGTGGTATAACTAAGAGTGCCATAAATGACAATGTCATAAAAGGGGCGGCCATTTTGCTTCCCAATTCTTTGGTTGCAAAATTATTGATGGCTGTGTAGTCAGCAGCCACTTTAAAACCATCAATGGCACTCATTAAACCTGCAACAGGTAATGGCAATATCATGTCAATATTACCTGAAACTGCACTGATGCCGCCTTTTTCTTTAATGATAAGATTTACAGCTGCGCAGATACTCTCATCGGTAACACCTACAGCTACAATATTATGGCTATCATGTGCCACAGACGATGCAATTGCCCCTTTTTGTAAACCAATATTTTTTATGAAGGAAATTGCTACCGGCGCATCAAAATATCTATTTACAACTACAATTTTTAAAATATCGTTTTCAACATCACACTCTAAGAAATCATTTTTAATAAATGCTTGTTTGATAAGTTTATTGGTAATTAACTGTCCTTCCAATGCTTCTATTACATTTATTTCTGTTTGACCTTCTTTTGGTTTTATTTGAAATTGCCAAGGTTTTTTTGCAACACAATTAAAATTATTTATAGAAGTAATGTCAACAGAATCTATAAAAGTTTCCCCTTCTTTTGCTACTAAAACCCCATCAATAAAGGTTTTTAAAACAACAAAATCTTTAAGATCTTTTACAACGATAAAATCAGCGGCATCGTTAATGCGCAACACTCCATTTTTCATTTTATAATGAAGAACGGGGTTTAAGCACGCTACTTGTAATACTTTAAAAATATCTATGCCATGCGCTACAGCACGAGCACACAGACTATTTATGTGACCTTCTGCTAAACTATCCGGATGTTTGTCATCGCTGCAAAACATCATGTTATCTGAATGCTCATGCAACAAATTAACCAAGGCATCAAAGTTTTTTGCTGCACTTCCTTCCCGTATTAAAATTTTCATACCGTAAGAAAGTTTTTCTAAAGCTTCCTCAGCAGTAAAACATTCGTGATCAGTTGTTATACCTGCTTCAATATATTTTTTAGCAGTTTCTCCTCTTAACCCTGGTGCATGGCCATCAACAGGTTTATTTATTTTTTTTGATGCCACAATTTTTTGCATTACAGCTTCATCTTGATTTAGAACTCCTGGAAAATTCATCATTTCGCTGAGGTAAAAAATTTCCGGCATGCTAAGCAATTCTTCTACATCTCTCGTATTTAATTCTGCACCCGCCGTCTCAAAAACGGTAGCAGGCACGCAACTCGGTGCACCAAAATGAAATTTAAAAGGAACTTTTTTACCATTTTCAATCATAAATTTTACGCCCTCCATGCCACACACATTTGCAATTTCATGCGGATCACTTATAGTACCGGTTGTGCCATGCAGTACAGCAAGTCTGGCAAATTCTGATGGTATCAACATGCTGCTTTCTATATGTACATGGCTGTCAATAAAACCAGGTAAAATATAGGAGTAGTTTACGTTTTCGCTACTTGAAATATTAGCGATACTTTCAATAGTACCATCAGAAATTGTAACTTCTCCAAAAAATATCTTTTCGTTAATAATATCAATAATGTTCCCTTGTATTTTAAATGATTTATTCATCGTTTAAATGGCTTGTTATCCGTTTGTGTAATAATTTTAATTTAATACTCTGTTATTCATTGCAAATGTATTGATACATTATATTTGTACTAAGGTATTGTTTAACTAGATATTTATTTTTGGAGAACCAACAATATTATCTATCAATAAAAACCGACTAAAACTTAAAAACATAAACATGAAACAAATTAAAAATTTATTGCTTGCGGCATTCGCATTAACTACTTTAAATGTAGCTGCACAAACTGCAGATGAAATTATTGCAAAAAATATAGCAGCCATGGGTGGTGCTGAAAAAATTGCAACCTTAAAGACAGTTAAAAGAACTGGTAATATGAGTATGCAGGGGATGGATATTCCAATGGTATTTACAGTATCTCAAATGAAAGGTTTTAGGCTAGATGTCGAAGTAATGGGTACTTCTAATTATCAAATAATCACACCCGATAAAGCTTTCATGTTTTTTCCAATTCAGCAAATGACGGAGCCTAAAGAAATGGATGCTGAGGCTGTAAAAGGAATGCAGTCTGCTTTGGATATACAAGGAGCATTATTTAATTATAAAGAAAAAGGCTCAACTGTAGAATTTGTAGGGAATGAAAAAGTTGACGGTGCCGATGCTTACAAACTTAAAGTAACCGGAAAGTCGGGCAAATCTGCCTTCTACTTTATAGATGTAAAAAGCAATATGCTTGTAAAAACAAAGACCAAAGCCACCGGGCCTGATGGTGTTGAAATGGATGTAGAGACTAATTATAGCGATTACAAAAAGAATGCTGATGGTTATTGGTTTGCTTATTCTACCACAACGCCACAAGGGCCGGTAGTTTTCGATAAGATTGAAAGCAACATTGCGGTAGATGAAAATATTTTTAAAAACTAATTATATCAAATATTTTAAAAATGCCTCTGAAAAATTCAGAGGCATTTTTATGTACGATTGATTTAATTGGCATGTTAGTTCATTCTTCTAAAATATCGGGTCGTCGTAAAGTAGTTCGTTCTACAGCCTGATCGTGGCGCCATTCTTCTATTAGCTTATGGTTGCCACTTTTTAAAACAGCGGGTATTTCCCAACCTCTAAAAACTTCTGGTCTCGTATAAACAGGTGGCGCCAGTAAATTATCTTGAAACGAATCTGTTAGAGCAGAACTTTCGTCATTCAATACACCAGGCAATAACCTGCCTATTGCATCTGTAAGTACCGCTGCTGCAAGTTCCCCTCCACTTAGCACATAATCTCCTATGGAAATTTCTTTCGTTATGAAATGATCTCTAAAACGCTGGTCAATGCCCTTATAATGCCCGCAAATCATTAGCAAATTATTTTTTAGAGAAAATGAGTTAGCCATTTTTTGGTTAAATGTTTCACCATCTGGCGTTAAATAAATAACATCATCGTACGTTTTTTCTTTCTGCAAACTTTCCACCGCATTTACCAATGGCTCTATCATCATCACCATTCCTGCACCACCGCCAAACTGGTAGTCATCCACTTGGGCTCTTGCATAAGTGGTGTAGTCTCTTAAATTAATTACGTTTACCTGCAGCAAACCTTTATCTGCGGCACGTTTCATGATGGAATGTGCAAAAGGGGATGTAAGCAAATCTGGCACTACACTGATGATATCTATTATCATTTGTAAAATTGAAATACAAATTAAAGCTTATTACTTAAAAAAAAGTATTGCTTAAAGTCAATGGGAATTTGTAATTATTATAAATTAAATTGCAGGTATGGAAAAGCCTGATAAACCATTTTTTTATAAACGAATTTTTTGGGATATTGATACCGATAAATTAGACTACGATAAAAAATCATCTTTTATAATAGAAAGAGTTTTTGAAAGAGGAGATGTAGAAGATATAAGAATGTGCAGGCGTTTTTATAAAGATGAGAGAATTGAAACAGTATTGTTGAATGCAAAGTATTTACCTGAAAAAAGATTAAATATTGCAAGTGCTGTAATAAGAAAACCTGTTAATTTATTTAGATGCTACACTTTGAAACAGTTGAAAGCAGCACACTTGCCATATTAAAAAAATTAATGTCTTTACCTCAGTTAGCTTCTTTTTCGCTGGTTGGTGGTACCGCTTTGTCTTTAATATATGGGCATCGTATTTCTGTTGATCTTGATCTTTTTTCTTTTGAAAAATTTGACCGTAATGGGATTATTAAAACGCTTGAGATTGAATTTAGAAATGAATTTGTATATGAGGGCGACTTTTCTTCATTTGGAGTTTTTGGTTTTATAAAAGATGTAAAAATAGATTTGATACGATATCCCCATCCAATTGTTTTTAGTGTAGCAACAATTGAAAATATTAGAATTTGTAGCACGCAAGAAATAGCGGCAATGAAAATACAGGCAATTTTGGGCAGAGGGAAAAAGAAGGATTTTTGGGATATGGCTGAATTGCTTTCAAATTATTCGCTTGAAGAAATCATTTCGTTTAATCAGTTGAAATATCCATCACAGCAACTATTAATTTCTATACCGCAGGCGCTTCTGTATTTTGAAGATGCAAATGAAAGCGAAGACCCAATAAGTCTCAAAGGGCAAACATGGGGATTAGTAAAAAATATTATTCAAGAAAAAGTAAATGAGTATTTAAAGTGATTGAGTTTTAATTTTTTGCCATTCTTTTGGCAAACTCATTTACAAGTTGCTGTATAAGCTCCGGCGTAATATTATAATGTGTTCCATTAAAACCACTAACGTTTGTACTGTTATTGATATTAATTGTTTGTGCCTGCTTACTGGTTATTTCAAAAAAATCTACTTCTAAAAAGAGTGCAATTTTGTCTAAACGGTTTAAGGTAAGTTCACCACAATCTCCATTTTCTATCTGGCTCATACGACCTTTGGTAATTTTAAGATGTTTTGCCAATATTTCTTGTTTTACACCTTTAAGCTCTCTAATCTTGCGAATGTTTTCCCCAATAGATTTTGTGGTTTCCGTATTAAATATTTATAAACTAAACAAATATATTGAATTGCTAAACAAATTTAGTGAAGTAAAAAATATAT
>JBBRPX010000242.1:0-5178 GCA_038227505.1 Chitinophagales bacterium | reverse complement strand
TTAAATTTTGTAAATAATTTTAGTGAAGTGAGTAGAGAGTTGCTTGATGAAATGAAGTTGGAATTAAATAATGGCAATGCAGAGGATGCAAAAGAAATTGCCAATGATGTAATCCAAAATCTTGAAAAAATAAATCATCATGGCAAACGTGCAGCCGACATTGTAAAAGGAATGTTGCAACATAGCCGCAGTAGCACTGGCGTAAAAGAATCAACAGATATTAATGCTTTATGTGATGAATATTTACGATTGAGTTATCATGGTTTGCGTGCAAAAGACAAATCTTTTAATGCAACAATTAAAACAGATTTTGATGCATCGCTGGAAAAAGTAAATATCATCCCGCAGGATATTCGAAGGGTGGTTTTGAATTTGTTGACGAATGCTTTTTATGCGGTGAATGAAAAAAAGAAATCAGGAATAGAAAACCACGAGCCAACTGTTTCGGTCAGCACAAAAAAAATTGCAGACAAGATAGAAATATCTGTAACGGACAACGGCAACGGCATCCCAAAAAACATTGTTGATAAAATTTTTCAGCCATTCTTCACAACAAAACCCACAGGGCAGGGCACCGGCTTAGGTTTGAGTTTAAGCTATGATATTGTGAAGTCGCATGGAGGGGAATTAAAAGTAGAAACAAAAGAAAATGAAGGAACAGAGTTTAAGATAATTTTACCCAAAACTAACACCAATAACATCTAAATGCTTATGAATTATAAATGCTGTTTTATTACTGTTGTATTAATATTTATTTTTTCAATACATTTTGCCTTTTCCCAAACCGTCATTGTTGATTATAATTATGATTCGCTGGCAAAACAACTTCCGTATAAAACGACCGATGCCGAAAAAATAAAATTACTAATTCTGTTGGTAGAACGGGAGCCTGAAATTTCTAATGAACCCACTCAAAGGCAGACTTCTTACCTTAATGAATTGATAGCACTAAATAAAAAAAGTGGTATAGATGGCAGCGCTTATGAATTAATGGGAGAAAGCTTTGAACTATGGCGGAGCGGCAATTTGGAAAATGCTTTGTCAAAATGTAAAAAAACAATTGAGCTATTTGATAAACAAAAGAAAGTTATCACACCCTTACTTTCTCAGATAAGGGTGTTATATAACCGTTTAAACAGGCCGGATGACAGGTTTCAATTTTATAAAATGAAATTGGAATATTATTTATTGAACGGTCCGGTAGAAAACACAGCCGCCTGCTATCATGGTATTGCAGGATATTATATTTACAAAGCAGATTACAATCTTGCTATCAGTAATTATTTAAAGAGTGCAGCTGTTTATAAATCATTTGATATTCGTAATTATAATAATGAAATTGGCGTAACAGGCGTGTATTATGCACTTTGGGGCAATGATGATAAAGCTAATTATTATTTAAAAGAAATAATTCCACAGCATAAAGCATTTAAAGACAGCGGAAATGTGTCCTTTTGTTTGACTCCTTTAATTGTATTAAATACAAAGAAAAAGAACTTTAATGAGGCCCTTAATTATGCCGATGAAGCGATACGTTACTCAAATAAAAACGCTAATGATGCCACTTATGCTGTTGCCATTAATCAAAAGGCAATTGTTTATTTGGAGATGCAGAAACCGGAATTGGCATTGCCCTATTTGATGGAAGTAAAATCATTAACAGATCGTTTCAGGTTTCAAATAACCTCTACAAGTGGAAATTTAGAAAGTGATTTTGCTTTCTATAAATATTATAAAGAGATAAAAGATCAAAAAAATGCAGCTTCCTCTTTGCTTGCTGCTGATAACAAAATTGTGGCCGAAGGTGATAAATTTTTGCAGCTTAAATATTTGAAAGAGCTGGGCTTATTTTATCAGCAAAATCAACCGGCTATTGCCGGACAGTATTTAGAAAAATATTTTGAACTGAACGATTCTATTGCTGAGGGAAATAATTCTTTAAAGGTTGCGCAATATGAGATTGATGTGAAAGATAATGAACAAACCGGGCGTATTAATTCTCTTAAACAAGAACGTGCCGTTCAGGATGCTACCATTAAACAACGTAATATTATTCTTTGGATCTCTTTAGGAGCCATGCTGCTTATTGCTGCTTCGGGACTGTTTTTATACCGGCAGCTTAGCATTAATAAAAAAGTTTTAAACGCTCTACGCCAAACCCAAACCCAACTTATCCAATCAGAAAAAATGGCTTCATTGGGTGAACTCACTGCAGGCATTGCGCATGAAATTCAAAACCCTTTAAACTTCGTCAATAATTTTAGTGAAGTAAGTAATGAGTTAATTGATGAAATGAATATCGAATTGGACAAAGGAGATGTTACTGAAGCAAAAGCAATTGCGGCAGATGTAAAAAGTAATTTAGAAAAGATAAACCACCATGGCAACCGGGCAGCCGATATTGTAAAAGGAATGTTGCAACACAGTCGCAGCAGCAGTGGCGTAAAAGAACCCACCGATATCAATGTCTTGTGTGATGAATATTTACGTCTCTCTTACCACGGCTTGCGTGCAAAAGACAAATCATTTAATGCAACTATAAAAACTGATTTTGATAATTCAATCGGAAAAATAAATATTATCCCGCAGGATATTGGCAGAGTAATATTAAATTTATTGACGAATGCTTTTTATGTGGTTAACGAAAAGAAGGCTTCGACAAGCTCAGCAGGAGAACCTTACGAACCGACAGTTTCAATAACTACCAAAAAGGTAAATGACAAAGTCACAATAAAAATAACCGACAATGGTAACGGCATCCCCCAAAAAGTATTGGACAAAATATTTCAACCCTTTTTTACCACCAAACCAACAGGGCAAGGAACAGGATTGGGGTTGAGTTTGAGTTATGATATTGTAAAAGCACATGGGGGAGAATTGAAGGTGGAGACGAAAGAAGGAAAAGGAACAATATTTATCATTCAATTATCACTTAATGCATAAGACGCTAAAAACATTATCAGCAACAATATTTTGTATCACATTAATTACTAATTGCCCCGCCCAAAAAATGGGCAATGATAGCTTTCAATTGGTCCTGTCTGGCATTCCGCAACCGTTGCAACGCTTTGATATAATTAGGAAAGAACTTGAAAAAGGTAATAATTATTCCAATAATGTAGACTCTTCATTGTGCATTCAACTGCTCAGCATCGCCCAGCAATTAAAAAACGATTCGTTGTTTGCCATTACCTATAACTGGATCGGTGCTTATTTTGCTTTTAACAAGGGCGATAATATTTCAGGGTTAGAATACTTTTTTAAAGGAATTCCGCTGGCAGAAAAAGCCAAAGATAAGCGGCGAATCAGTTCTTTATACTTTGATATTGGTTTAGTATACTCGGGGCTTCAAAATTATAAAGCGGCTTTTGACTACACAATAAAAGGGGGTGAAAACCTGCCCGATAAATCGTCACCCATATATAATTTTATGTTGGTGCAATATCAGAATAACCTTTGTAGTTATTATCTCGACACTCAGAAAGCTGACTCGGCTTTATACTACGCCAAACTAGGTTTTGAAACTTCTGAAAAGATAGGTATCAGTCTATATGATATGGCCTCAATTTGTTTGAAAGGAGCTGCTTATGCCTTGGCAAATGATACTGCTAATGCCGATGATGCTTTTAGAAAAGCACTAGGTATACTACCGAATGTCAAATTAAGCAGCTTAAGATCGCTTTTTTACGATACATACGTTAATTATCTATTGCACATCTCTCGGCTTGTGCAGGCTAAAATATTTTGCCTGCAATTTCTGGCTCTAAGCAATACCTCTAACAACAATTCTATCAGGTTGCAGGCGGTTGGTCATATGCGACAGGTATTCGAGGCTTTACATCAAATAGACAGTGCCTATTATTACTCCCGGCAGGAAGCAAAAATCAATAGAGATATCTTTAGTGAGGGAAATATAAACAGGATACAGGCTTTAGCTTTCCATGAAAAATTGCGCAAAATAGAAGCAGTAGAAGAGCAGACCGCTTACAAGAATCAACTGAAGGAATATATAATGGCTGCATGTTTGTTTTTCTTAATGTTAATTGGGATTTTACTATATAGAAACAACCGCCAAAAGCAAAATGCAAATAATGTGTTGCAGGAACAAAAGCAAAAAGTAGAAAATACTTTAAAGGAATTAAAATCCACCCAAACCCAACTTATCCAATCTGAGAAAATGGCCAGCCTTGGTGAACTCACTGCAGGCATTGCACATGAAATTCAAAACCCATTAAACTTCGTTAATAATTTTAGCGAAGTAAAT
Organism: Chitinophagales bacterium; assembly: GCA_038227505.1. Classification (GTDB taxonomy): domain Bacteria; phylum Bacteroidota; class Bacteroidia; order Chitinophagales; family Chitinophagaceae; genus Ferruginibacter. The sequence continues at coordinate 914 of JBBRPX010000242.1, read as the reverse complement.
AAAGAATTATTGACAGAAATGAAAGATGAAATTGACAAAGGAAATATGGAAGAAGTGAAAGCTTTGGCAAATGATGTAATAGATAATGAAGAAAAAATAAACCACCATGGGAAACGTGCCGATGCTATTGTAAAAGGCATGCTGCAACATTCGCAAGCAAGCAAGGGACAAAAAGAAGCAACAGATATTAATGCTTTGTGTGATGAATATTTACGGTTGAGTTATCATGGCTTTCGGGCAAAAGACAAATCGTTTAATGCGACGATGAAAACTGATTTTGATGCATCGCTTGAAAAAGTAAATATCATCCCGCAGGATATTGGTAGAGTTGTTTTAAATTTATTGACGAATGCTTTTTATGCTGTGAATGAAAAAAAGAAATCAGGAATAGAAAACCACGAGCCAACAGTTTCTATCAGTACAAAAAAAGTTAATGATAAAGTTGAGATACGAGTAAGCGACAACGGCAACGGTATCCCCCAAAACATTGTCGATAAAATATTCCAACCCTTCTTTACCACCAAACCAACTGGGCAGGGAACGGGTTTGGGTTTAAGTTTGAGCTACGATATTATAAAAGCACATGGTGGAGAATTGAAAGTGGAAACGAAGGAAGGAGAAGGTTCTACATTTATTATTCAATTACCAGTTGTCTGAATCACGGACAAGGCTGATTAAAGTATTACATGGAATAAAATATAACCCATAAATCAAAATACAAAAATGAAATCACTGACATCCATCAATTCATCTAAATCAGTGATTCAGAGAATTTATGATATTAAAAATGCAAAAGAAGGAAGTGTAATGAACTACATTTATAATTATATTACCTTCATAAATTATTAAAAAAAAACCAATGCTACGTCCCTGCTTTCTAACAACCCTCGCAATCACCTTGCTTTCTTATGTTT
>JBBRPX010000241.1:0-5223 GCA_038227505.1 Chitinophagales bacterium | reverse complement strand
CATCGATAGAAAGGATAAAGGGCGATTATGAAATGGATTTTGCGCATTGATGTGTTGCAATTACATTTAGCAAATGATTGTATTACCAGACAACTCCCAAAGAGGGAAGAACAGTTTAATTGCATTTTATGTTTTGGGGTTCGTTCAAATAGCATTTATGATATCTGCGTTGTTGCAGTACGCTTTGCTTAAGAGAATGCAAAATGGCAATTATACACAAGAAGAAGCTACTGCAAATGATGTGAGGCACCAAGCCATTGCTTATTCAAATGTTGCTATTTATATTGTTTGCATTGTTTTGTTTATTATGTGGTTTAGGCGTGCATATAACAACCTCAATTTATCAGGCCGAGCTTACACAAAATACCCGGAAGGTTGGGCCGCTGGTGCATGGTTTGTTCCATTTTTAAACCTTGCCCGCCCTTACTTTATTATGCAGGAAATTTGGGAAAAAACACAAGAGGCAACACACAATTTGATTGTTTCTAAACCTTCAAAAATACTTGGTTGGTGGTGGGTTATGTGGATCATTAATAATTTAGGGACCAACTTTATAAACAGGTATTTCAAGGAAAGAAATGTTGAAGAATTAATAATATCAACAGTTGCATCACTCGTCTTTAATTTTATAGAGCTAGTTGCCCTTGTCTTACTTATCATTATTATAAAAAATATAATGATTTTTGAGAAAAATTTACAGCAATCCTTGTTAACTGAGGAAGAAAGTGAAAACGAGGACAAACTTAATTTTGTTATGTAAATTACCGGAAGTGTTTTTTGTATTTAATTGAGTTGCTTTTCACTTGGAAGACCTTGGTTTACAAATCTGTAAGGTTTTTAAAGACTGTATAGGTTTAAGCAAATTGTTTTGTATGTTTACCCAAATTATTCCTACCAAAACTCTTTTTGAATTCTTAAAAATTTTATGGGAATTTTAGCTGCATTCGTTGTCGTTATAATGCTTACGGCAGGCATTTATTTATTTGGTTACGCAGCAAGAGCATCTTCGTTGCTGTATGTGTTATTTTTAGAAACTATCATTGGTTTAGTTCTAATTTTTCCATTGTTGATTTGGGTAGATCACTTAAGTGTAAAACAAATATTTTTAACAGCTCATAAAGAGAATTGGTACTGGCTGGCTGCTGCGGCTTTATTTGGGTACGTAGGTGGTAATTATTTTTCACTCATGAATTTAAAAGCGGTGGGCGAAAAATCAAACAGCTTACTTTCTCCGGCAATAACTGCAACTGCCATTGTTCTTTCGTTCTTTATTTTTGAAGAAAAACTTTTTTGGAATCAATGGCTGGGTATTTTAATAGTGCTAAGTTCTGTTGTGTATTTTTTGCTACAACAAAAATCAACAACGAATTTTAAAAAAAGAAATATAGGATTTGTCAGTGGATTGATGTGCATTGTTTGTATATCACTCACTATTATTTTTTCCATAAAAGGTGCATCAAATAATGTTACTTTGCTGCAAGCTATCTGGATAAGATTGTTGTTGGCACTTGCTGTTATTGTGCCTGCAATGTTATTTTCAGGCCAAAAGAATAACCCGAATTGCTATACAATAAAATTTTATTTTATAATTTCTTTTGCAGTAGTATGCCAAACTATAGTTGCCAATTACTTATGGTTTTATGCATCCTTTCATTTAGGAATTTCCGTATTTCAATTGATACTTGCCACTTTACCTCTCTTCGTTTATGCAGTTGATGTTTACATTTTAAAAAAATCTGCAAATGCGCCTTTGTTTTTATTAGTTTCTTTTATCGCTGCTGTTGGTATTTGCTTAGTTGTACTGTGATTGACAAGATATGACAGAGGGATTTATTTTGTTTGTACATTAATTATAAAAGTGATCTGAAAACTGAATATTTCAAACTATGCGAACTACCAATTGGAAATTAATGAAAAAAATATCTTTTGGCTCAGCAACGATAACCCTTTTTTTACTTTTAATACTTATAATTCAATTAGGTACTCAAGTTGATCTTTTTAAAAGTGTTTTGCAACTATTTGATAATAGTATATTTTAATTAGTACACGATAAACAATATCATTTTCAACCTTTCAAAAATTGTGGGGATTTTTGATCATAAACTGCAAGGGTATCTTGCAGTTTTTTTATTACTAAATCCTTTAACACTCTAGGTTGCTTTACTTTTACTAAGTCCAATCCAATAGCAATAAAGCCAATCAATTCTCTGCTGATGGTAGAATGCATATGAAGCACATAGTTTCCATTACTTAATTTTTCCCACCGCTGAGAATGATGCCAATAAAAACTTTTATATGATTCGCCATAATTTTCAGCAAATTCCAATTTGATATTGTAAATCTGTTTGTTTGATGGCTCAGAAATACCATATAGTTTTTCAAAGTGTACTTTATATTCAGATGAATATTTCTTTCTGTTAAACGATTCGTTTGTAAGCGAAAAATGAAATTGTCTGTCAATGGCGAAAATTAAAAATTGCCTTATCTTATTAAATCCAGCGATATGGACTCTTCCACGGTGGAATACAAGTTCCATTGGAAACATCAATAACGGAAAATCACTTTTAGCGATTTTCAAGTCGGCTGTATTTAAAACTTCATCTGTAATTTTAATGGCTTTATTGTTGTGTAATGCCCAGATCAAATCTTCCAATTGAGCATGTTCATCTTTGCCATACAAATTTTCATTGTAATTTGCTTTACGCAAATACAATTCATTTGCTTGTATATATTGTTGAAAATTATTTTTTGAGAGGTTCTTGAAAATTATTTTTTCAAACTTTTCAATAGATAGTTTCCGTTCTTCCAGAATAGAGTAGGGAGCAAAGTTTTTTAAAAGATAAAATGAATTGATATCGTATGCTGTAATTTTTTCTAGTGAATCTTTAAACTCCAGCTTCCAGGTTTTCCGATTCTTTTCATCGGCATATTCTATAATTTTTTCGGTATCATTTACATGCAATGTTTTTAACTGATTAAGATCCCTGTATAGTTGGCGCTCGCTTACGTCTATCCCTGCTTGCTTTGCCCATTTACTAATTATTTCTATTGTTACAGGGCCACGCTTAAGTCTATTATAAAGCCTTAACAATCTTTCGGCATGTGCAGACATCTATTTTGGATTTTGGTATAGTAGAAAAAAAAGTAAGATGAACATCGTTAAGAAACTATCATAAAAAACGGAATAGTCTTTCTCGCACTTTGTGGCTAGAATTTATTGTGCCAGTTGTTAATAAACACATGAGTACTGTAGAAGCCGACCAAATCAAATACTTGTACAAAGCAAAATGCACGAATAGTTTACAAACTAAAAACTACTCGTGCATTAATACCCGCGGTTATTTTACAATTGCTTAAAATCTTTAAACAAATCAACCTTGTTGTTTTCTATGAGTGATTGGTATGCCTTCCATTTTGTTGTAAAGAAGCTGTTTATTTTAGCAACTGCTTCAGCAATTTTACCCTGTGCTTTTTCAACCAAAAGTTCTTCCTGCTTACCTGGTGTCACATTTTTTTCTGCAATGTTGTCCAACGCCTCACGGTAAGCAGTCATTACAGTCTCTTGGGGAAGCTGCCCGTAACCTTGCCTTTCAACTTTTTTACCATTGATGAAATCTTTTACTGTTTTTATTTCTTCCTGTATTTTCTTACTCTGCTTGCGCAAACTATCAGCTATCGGAACTTCTATATCTTTTAGCTGCGCTTCGTATTTTTTTGCAATTTCATCAGCATCGTTTAGCTGATCAATTCCTTGGGTAAGTTTTGCTCCTGTGAATTGCAACTTGTTCCTTAAAGTTTTTTGCCCAAATAAAATAGCGGAATTGTCGTTTTTGCGCGGGTCCGCTTTTAAAGTAATATAATTTGAATCTGCCTGCTTGCCGAAATTAATTACAACCTTGTATTTTCCGGGTAAAACCTCGTCACCACTTGGCTCATCTTCACCGGGTTTAGGCTTTGCAGAGCCCGGATAACGAATACCCTTTTCGTCCATACGCCAGTATTTTTTATTAAAACCGGTATCAACACTCCATTTAAGCGTTCTGATCAAATCATTTCTGTCGTTGTAAATCTTTACAACCGCACTGTCAGATTTATTTTTTTTACTGTTTACAGAAAGTGAATCAGAAGGTTTTGTTTTCTCCATATCCAGAGAGTCCTTATACATTTTGTTGTTTTGCAAATCACCAACAGGAATTTTTTGAGATGTTTTCTTTAAATTATTTACAACCTTTGAGGTATCTGTTTTCTGAGGCAAAATCTTTACATAAAAATTAATAGCGGCACCTCTTTTTTTATTATCCGCATCCCATATTCCCCACGTACTCCATTCATAACCCGGTGCATTTTTATAACTGACTATGTAGGCATCACTATTATTAAAAGCAATTACATTTTTATTTGTTGTTTCTTTATTGGCAGCAAGTTTTCTTAAAGGTCTGATATCATCTAAAATATACATTGCTCTGCCAAATGTGGCAATACATAAATCGGCTTCTCTTTCCTGAATGGCTAAATCGTACGTACTCACACTTGGGTAATTATTTTTAAACTGCTGAAAACTTTTGGCATTATCTAAGCTTACCCACAAACCCTGCTCTGTACCTACAAAAAATAAATTTGGTTCAGTTGGATCTTGAATGAGGCACAAAGCATAACCTTTTATATTTTTATTTTGAAGAATATTCGTCCATGTATTTCCAAAATCAGTGGTTTTAAAAATAGTAGCTGCAAAATTTCCTCGTCTGTAGTCATTGGCTACAACATAAGCCTCGCCTTGGTTGTATCGGCTTGCTCTTACCTGTGGTAACCAACTTCCTTTTATAAGTCCCGCAATTTTATTGGTTAGGTTAGTCCACGTTTTACCACCATCCTTGGTTAACTGTACTTGTCCATCGTCTGTAGTAACCCATAAAATATCTTTGTTTAATTTACTGGGTTCAATTGCTAAAATGGTACAATGGTTTTCAGCGCCGGTTATATCAATACTGATACCACCATTTTTACTTTGGTCAATTTGTACGCTGTCGTTTGTGGTTAGGTCTGGGCTAATGGTGGTCCAGCTTGCCCCTTTGTCTGTACTTTTATGTACAAACTGGCTTCCATAATAAATTGTTTTTTTATCAAATGCATCTTGTGCAATAGCGGCATTCCAGTTAAAACGAAGTCGGTCTTTGTTTACTGTGTTAGATACTGTTGGCGGACGTATCTGCCATTTTTCTCCTG
>JBBRPX010000240.1:0-5223 GCA_038227505.1 Chitinophagales bacterium | reverse complement strand
GTCTTCTCCCTTCATTGGTGCTCACACCTTAAATAATTTAACGCCAAGGCCTGGTCTTTGACCAGCCGACCCATCAGACTCTTCTCCTCCGTTGGTGCCCACCCCTCAAATTATAAAATGCCGAGGCTTTGTCCTCTGCCTTCGTTGGTGCTCACACCTTAAATAATTTACACCAAGGCTTGGTCTACGCCTTCGTTGGTGCCCACACCCCAAAATATTAAACGCCAAGGCCTGGTCTTTGAACAGCCGACCCATCAATTAAGACTCTTCGCTTAAAAGTTACCAACACAGAAACTCAACTATGCAGTGAAATAATTTGTTTTTAATAAATGAAACAACTGTATGCACAAGAATGGCCACAATTTTTTACAGCCACTATACAAGAATGGAAACATTTATTAAAAGAAGATAAATACAAAAATGTCATTGTTGATTCGCTGAAATTTCTTTTTACCAAGGGCACTGTGACCGTTAATGGTTTTGTTATCATGAATAATCACATTCACATTATTTGGCAAGCAAAAGTTACTAATACTCTAAAAAAAATACAAACAAATTTTTTAAAACACACTTCAAAGGAGTTTAAAAAACTTTTGGAGAAGGATAACAATTTAGATGATTATAAAGTAAATGCCATTGATAGAAACTACAACTTTTGGCAAAGAGATTCCTTAAATATTGAGTTGTTTTCGGCGTCAGTATTTCATCAAAAATTAAACTATATACATCAAAATCCTGTACGGGCTAACTTTTGTAACCTTCCCGAAGATTATTATTTTTCTTCAGCGTTGTTTTACGAAAAAGGCATAGATCATTTTGTGTTTTTAGAACATTATTTGGGATGAATTTTTCTTCACTAGTAGGGTCGGCTGGTCAAAGGTACTATGTTCATTTCCAAACAAAAGTCGAAAAACTTTTTAGTTATCTTTGATTCCCAGAGAGGAGACATACTGCGATAATTCGATTGTATTCTACCTTGTTTAGTGCCAGCTTGTCTGGCACTAATTTATTCAGCTTGTGCCAAGCTGCCCAGAGAGGCAGACACCTGTTCCTCTTCTTTTGTATTATCCATTAAATAGTTTTCTGTAAATGCTACATTTTTTTTCCATATTGTATATACTAACACCAATAGTTTCTTTTGAACTGCTACATAACTTTTCATTTTTATTTTATGATTTTCAAATGTTCGATTATATAGATCTAATAAAGGTTTACATTTATTTGATACTGCTGTAAAGGCTGGAAAAAATAAGGCTCTTCTGATATGCCCATTTCCTTTTTTTGAAATTTTTGTTTTGCCTCTATGTTTTCCTGATTGATTTTCAACAATATCATATCCGGAAAAACTCACTAGTTGACGGGTATTTGTGAATAACAAAAAGCCATTGGTTTCTGCTAACAAAATTGCAAGTGTCATAATACCTATGCCTTTGATAGTTAAAACATTTTCAACCTGCTCCCTTATTTCGTTGTTTGATTTCAAATGTGCTACAATCTTTTTTTCTATTTCTGATACCTGCTTTTCTAAAAACTTGATAGTTTCATTTAACTGCTTAATAACAACTTTATTTTTGAAAGCTCCTCTGCTAGACGCTTCCAGCTGGTTTTTAAGCCCTGTTTTTATTTCCTGTAAAGATTCCTGTTGCCTGGTTAGGCCCCTCAATTGATAATAAAATTTACCCAACGGTGCCCACAATCTAAACGACCTTTCTGCAAACATCTGCGCTAATCCTTTTGCATCAATTTTATCATTTTTTGATTTCAATCCGCTTGCCTGTAAAAACTTCTTTGCATAATTGGGTAATACTACAGATATTGAATAATTTTTATCATGCAAATAATAAGCACATTCTTCATGATAAATACCTGTAGCTTCCATTCCAATTACTAACGGTAAATCCTTAATCTTTCTGCTTTTTTCTATCCATGTAGTTAAGATTTCAAACCCTGTGGAATTGTTATTAATCACTTTGGAAGAAATAACTTTTACTTTTTGTTGTGAATCAATAACTGAAAAGCAGGCATGAATATCTGCAGAAGATACATCTAAGCCAACGGCATACTTTAGCATAATTTTATTTTTTAAAAATGAATTAATTATACAAATATGGAATATCATAAACCGCTTTGTCTCATGTTTTATACAGCATCATTTATCCAGTAAAGTGCTTAAGTACTATTGAAGCTTAGTATGATAAAGTATGACAGACTTGCCTTCGACTCGACATTGCATTAAGCATGTTTAGACCAGCGGCTCAGGTTACTGTCATACTTCCATAAATTGTATCTGTTAAATATAAAGTAACATTTGTGACTTCATTATCTAGCTTTACGAAGATATGAGACCAAGCCTCGGCGTGCTATCATTTGTGGGGTGGGCACCAACGGAGGCGAAAGAATTTTAAAATTAATTTGTTGCGCAATACACGTTACGATGGTAACAGCCACTACGCTTGTCAAGCCTTTAGTGATAACGGTATTAATACCACTTGCTTTTTGCTGTAAGCTTTTATAAAATAACAAAAAGGCTATAACGGCTAAGAAGGCAGTCCCTATTGCGCTTAGCAAGGTAAAAATATTCAGGCCATCAGTTGGTTCAAGTATAATGGCAAGTGCAAAAGTTAATAAGACACTTATAACACCGCGGTATACAATGCTTTTAAAAAAAGGTACTTTATGGCCCAGCATCATCCACAACATATCTGCAATGCCATAGGCCAGCGGAAAGCTTAACAGGTAAAACAGCGTTGTGGTAATATTCATTTTTCCTTAAAACTATTATTATATTTTATTTTTTCATTGCTGTTATGTATGCCCAGGCACTCTCTGTACTTCTCTATTACCATATCCTTAAGCACCTTCGGCTTAACTACCTTTATATTACTCATCCATTGAAAAATCCAGCCTACCAGTTCTCGATTTATCCCGCATTTTAGTGTCAATATTTGGTTACCATCCTTTGCAGTCTTCCATTTCTGTGATGAATGCCAGAAAAACTGCTTTGCAAAAGCGCCTGTTTCTTTGCTAAAGATTAATTCTATCTGGTATACTTTTTCATTAATATTTTGAGTGATGCCAAAATGGGTTTGAAAATAAAGGGCCAGCCGTTTAGCATATTTTTTTGAATTAAATAAATCTTCTCTTATTTCGAAAGCAACCAAAGTATCGTAGGAGAGGAGGTAAATAGTATCCAATCTTTCTATAAAGCAACAAAGTTGCAATACTCCCCGGTGCAGTTGCAGGCCAAGGGGAAGAACAGTTTCCCCTTCTTTTATTTGTCCATTGGATACGCCGGAATCAAATATTATTTCTGATAAACTTATTTTTCTTTTATTCTGAATGGCCCAGATCAGTTCTTCTATTTTTAATTGTTGGTTTTTTGTATAGGTTAAATCGTAAAAGTTGGTAGTACCAAATACGAGTTGATGTGCATCTGCCGAAAACTCGTATTTATTTTTACTTTGTTTTTCGTACAGTAACTCTTCTATTTTATTAAACGATTCCCTGCGTTGTTCAATAATGCTTTTGGGTACAAAATTTTTAGTAAGGAAAAATGTATTGATGTCAAAAAGTGTCAGGTCCTTACTGCTTTTTTCAAAAACAAGTTTCCAGGTTTTCTTATTTTTTTCATTGTAAAAAACTTCTATAGTTTCACCTTTTACCGCTAGGTTGTTGGTAAGGTCATTCAGATACCTGTATAATGAACGATCGTGAAATTCAAGATCATTCTTATTTTTCCAATCTGATAAGATATCTATTGTACACGGCGACTGGCGAAGGCGGCTGTATAAACGTAAAAGAATTTCTGATTTTGTGAGTCTCAAGTATTACAAAGTTTTCCGGCTATTCAATATAAGGTTAAAGATTTTCCCTACACAAAAATTACGGATTTTTTTGCCCATATTGGTTATTTTAAAAATTCCACACGTAAGCGCCAAACTTATCATCCTCAGGAAGCACAAAAATCTCTGAATGCACCCTATTATTATGTATGTAATCCATTTTAACACCAGCCTCTTTTAAGCCATGCTTGGGTCTTGCATTAATTGTTTCAAGAGTTATTTTTAAGACTATTGATAAAGTATAAATGAATTTAACTCGCATATACATATCTGTGCTTAAATATTTTAAAATCTTGTTTGACAGTAACTGTGAAAGGGCTTTACTAAGTTTGATTTATAACAAAAAAGTTTAATTGAGAAAGTGGTCAGTTTAGATAAACTCAGTAATTAGTTTATCTCTATAATTGTTTCTAAAAGAAATAATGAAATTTAAAACTAGCTATCTCTGATTGTGATTTTCGAAACCTGTTTAAGCGAATATATCAAAGACCTTTTTTTTAGGTCGTATAATAATAAAGAGAGGTCTTTGGGGGTGGGGATTCCGCAAACATTAATCTTTATCAAGGCCAGGTAAATACTCCTGGCCATTTTTATTTTTTCTAATCAAAGTAATATTATCATTCCATTAAAACTAAGCTGTGTATTTTGCTGTAAGTGGCATTTACTACATCGTATAAGCCCAAACGATGACTAATAAGTGTACTCAGCCTCGGTGCGTGTCTCACGCAACGTTCGCAGTATTCCTCCCGTCAATAAAACCTGAAAAAAGTTTTACCGCCCCGCATGGTAGGGATTGCAGCGGAAAGCACGCAAACGAAGAACGAGTGCGGATTTGCAGCATAAAGCCCGTGACAAGTGCCTGGCTTTTCCTTAGTGGTTGGTGTCGCCACCAAACACTTTCAAATCCTGATTTCTGTTGGTGATGACACCAACCGATAAAGCAAATCCTGATTTCTGTTGGTGATGACACCAACCGATAAAGCAAAAACCGGACGGGGGCGGTGCTTCAAGATTGTTGGATGAAGGGTTTGGTGGAAGACCCGCGTCGGCGGAGTAAGGGAATTCTATTAAAGGGACAAGTTTTTTATAGAATGTATAAGGCTTAGTTGCTCTTCCAAATAACTATGCAATAGGCTACTTACTTAGTGGTTGGTGTCGCCACCAACCACGTTTAATATGACTTTCCGTTGGTGAAGACACCAACCGATAAAAAAAAATTCAGCATCTTAGCGAACGCTGCGTGTGACACGCACCGAGGCGGATGAAATAGCCATTATCATTTTTTTAATGCACCTGCTTTTGTAATATCATTCCCGCAACTTCTCTACCTGTTTTCATTGCAGCATTCAGTGATGGATACGCTGTGTGATCGCCACACTGG
>JBBRPX010000239.1:0-5227 GCA_038227505.1 Chitinophagales bacterium | reverse complement strand
GGGTTTTCGGCTCTTATGTAAAAAAACCAAAAGAAGAAATTATATTTGGGATATCTGAATCAGTAGTTAGGCTGGAATAGAGTTATTTTGTTTACGGTCATTAGTTTTTATGAGATCACCATTTTATCTCCAGCCGTTTCTGTTTGCGTTAGGTTATGCTTAACAAGAATACGGAGTATTATTTATTACCTCCGTGTTACGTAACACACATGCTTGGCATGAAAGACACAGTAAATAGAACTGTTTAATGTTAAATTTTTGAAGTGTTTACAAGGTAAGTGGAGGCTTGCGTCAGTAATCTAATTATTTAAGATGAATCAGATAACCTTGGACTAAATCGGGGGTTTTATAGTTTGTATTTTCTTACAAGTTTGCGATGCAGATTTAATAGCCGTTTTTGTGGATAATTTAAATAATACAAAAACCAGATGCGAAAAAATATTGCCTGCAGCCGGTAAATGCCATTATCTAAATATTTTCTTGCAGATGTAGTTACATGATCATTCATCACTTTAAACTTTCCACATTTTTTTATGCGATGAATAATTTCCTGGTCTTCCATCATCAACAGGTCTTCTCTAAAACCTCCTATTTTTTGAAAAACATCTTTGGTTACAAATAAGCTCTGGTCACCGAAGCGAACAGCATTAACATTAAATCGGGTGAACCAGGCATTGGCTTTTAAAAACCAGTGCGAATGATCGAAAGATAATCTGAAGCAACCGCTGCTGAAATTTTTATTAACAGCATTTAATATAGTGCCTGTAAAGTTTTTTGGTGGAATACTATCTGCATGAAGAAAGTAAAGAACATCAGCTTTGGCAACAGAAGCGCCTTTATTCATTTGAGCGGCTCTTCCTTTTTGGTTACTTAATACAATTGTTGCCTTACAGTTTCCAGCAATAGAAACTGTTTCGTCTGTGCTGCCTCCATCTGCAACAATGATCTCAATTTGATGGTCACCATTAGCTGCAAGTGTTTTACTGATTGTTTCTGCAATCTGGTCAGCTTCATTAAATGTTGGAATGATAATGCTGATCATTGTTTACGCCTTTTTAATTTGAAAAATTTTTTACAGATCTTAGTTTGCACAACAACTCATTTTCTTAACATCAGTAGTAAAAGACATTGCTGCCAATTTTACTCCTTCGCTTAATGTGAGGTATGGATGAAACATACCAATGATTTCTTTTAATGGGATTTTATATTTTATCATCAGGCTTAATTGCATTAATAATTCTCCACCTTCATGAGCTACAATTCTTGCACCTAAAAGCAGATCAGTTTCAGGGTTTCTTATTAGCTTGATAAAACCTCTTGTATCTAATGCTACAATGCTTCGTGGAATGTCTTTTAAATGAAATACAGTTACCTGGTGTGGAATGCTTTTTTGTTCTGCTTCTCTTTCATCCATACCTACACCTGCAACTTGTGGGTCAGTAAATACTACCCACGGGAGAACTGAAAAATCAGCTTCTTTATGCTGCTCTTTAAATGCATTGACAACTGCTTTTCCGCCTTCATAAGCGGCAGTGTAAACAAAGGGTGAATTGGTAGTAACATCACCGATGGCAAATATATTTTCAGCACCTGTTCTTAGCAAGTCATCTACCTTAATTAATCCTCTTCTTGTTGTTTCAATACTTAACTTTTCTAACCCTAAATTCACAGTATTTCCTTTTGTGCCTGTTGCAATAACGATATGAGTACTTTCTATTGCTTCTATTTCGTTATTTTCTGTTGTGTAGGAGAGTTTAATGTTTGCTGCATCTTGCCAGATTTTGTTAACTGTTGCACCGGTATGAATGGTAATTCCTTCGGCAATAAGATGTTTTTCTAATTCATCTGTAACGTCTTTTGCTTCTTTTGAAAGAATACTTTTTGACCGTTGAATGATGGTAACTTTTGTACCCATTCTTTGATATGCCTGTGCAATTTCTAAAGCAATATAACCTGCACCTAAAATGATGATTGATCGTGGTTGCTCTTCCAATTCAAATAATGTTGTGCTGGTTAAATAAGGCACATCATTAATTCCGGTGATTTCAGGTATTAATGTAGATGCCCCTGTTGCAATAATGATTTTAGATCCTTCAAATTGTTCACCATTTACTTCTACAATATTCTTTTCTATAAATTTTGCCTTGCCTTCTATTACTTTCAAATGGGTTAAGCCTGGTAACAGGTCTATGTATTTGAGCTGTTGCATATCATTTACCAAAGCTGTTTTTTGTTTAATTATTTCAGCAAAATTTATTGTTGGCTTAACTATAGTAACACCTTCAAAATTTGAAACCGAAGCATGATGCATGCTTTCGGCTGCTCGTATTAAAAACTTAGAAGGAACACATCCAACATTTACACAAGTGCCGCCAAAAGGCAAGCCACCATTAATCATCAGCGTATTTAATTTCATACTGTCTGCATGAATAGCAGCCGCAAAAGCAGCAGAGCCTCCACCAATAATAATGAGGTCAAATTTCATTTCGGTATCTACTTTACAACAATCCATAAAATTTTATTTAATAAATCAGACAAGCTATTGAGATTACTCGGTTTTTAGCTTAGTATCATAAAAATCATTTTTGGGGCGCAGTCCAACTTCTTCCCTCAAACATGGCATCTACTTCTGTGCCGAAAAGGTGGTTGCTATAATTGCTAAGTGTCTTAACTGCAAGCGCCAATACGATTTCCAGAATTTTTCTTTCATCATAACCTGCCTGCAAAAAAAGATTAACTGCTTCTGCATTTGGTCTGCCCCTGGTTTCAAACATTTCTTTGGTAAAGGCTGAAAGTGTTTGCAGTTTATTGTCTTCAATCTTTCTTCCTTCTCTTATTGCATTGGTAACTTCTTCGGGAACTTTACTCATTTTATCAGCTATAAAACTATGCGCTGCCATGCAGTAATCACAGGCATTTCCGTAACTAAGGGTAAGAAAAATAACTTCCTGTTCTACCGGAGTAAAGCCGCTTTCAGTACGAAAAGCATTATAACCATGCAGGTAAGTTTCCAACACACCGGGTGAGTTAATCATATTAGCATACATGTTGGGTACCTGTCCATTCTTTTTAATTACATCTTCCAAAATCGGCTTACGTCTTTCATCAGCTGATGCTAAATCCCATTTCTTAAGGCTCATTTTAAAATTGTTATTTTCCACTTTATATTTAGTTTTATTTATTTAAAAGTTTGTAGCCGGTTACTATATATCCTGTTTGGGCTATAGCATTTTTTAGCTGGCCAACTGAAGCTTTTGACTTATCATATTTTACAATACTTGTTCCTTTATCATAAAATGTTTGCGCATCAACTACACCTGCTACTTTGTGTAATTCGTTGTTCACCTCCGCCTCACATCCTTTACAAGTCATAGCTTTAATTGTAAAAAAAGCTGATTGCATGTTGTTGCTTTCTACTATTACATTTTGTTGTGTCTGCGGCTTTGGATAAAATACATTAGCATAATATGGGAAAGCAATTAATGCAATGGCAGCAACAGTAATAATGATTAAAAATATTCTGGAAGCAAGAAAGTTTTTCTTTTCAACCACACATGTACCATCAGGACCGCATGAAGTATTTTGTTTGTTAGTTAAAGACCTGTACCATGCAAAAACCAAAGCAGCTATAGACAAACCAATTAAATATGGTCGTGCAGGTTCTAACCACGAAAGTGATGAAGCTGCGCCGCCTGCACCTGCAAGCAATGCCAACAATGGTGTAATGCAGCAAAGGGAAACTCCAATAGCAGCAACAATACCCACTCCTGTAGTGGCTTTAGAGGTTATTGCCTGTTTCATACCTTTTGCTTTTTACGATTAATAATTGATATATGTTCAAACAATGGTTTAATGATTTCTAAATGTCCTTCCTTGAGGGAATAATAAATTGTTTGCTTGCTCCTGCGTGTCTGTAAAATGTTACCGTCTTTTAATTTTCTTAAATGTTGGGATACTGCAGGTATGGTCATTTCTAAAATATCTGCTAAATCACAAACACACAACTCGTTTTCTTCTTCTAACAGATAAAGCATTTTCATTCTCACATCATCACCTGCAAGGCTTAGCACCCGGCTCAATCTGATGAAAGACGTTTCAGCTTTTTGAAGATTCTTTTTGCATTTATCTATGAGTAACTTGTCTGCATCTGGTCTTATGCAAATAATTGTGTTCATAAAAAGTAACTATTTAAGCAGTTACTTAAATATAAAAACTGTTAAGATTATTTTTCCTTACATAAGATTTAAAAAACAGGAGGAAACAGTAAAATATTTTGTTATCAATAAAAGTCTGTGCTTTTAATTCATTATACTCTTTTTTCTCAATTCTTTTTAAAATCTGCTACCCTTCCGCACTTTGCCAGGTCTTTTGAATGGTAATAATACTTGCTCATTTTTCAATTTCATTTAGTAACAATTACGCCACAAAAACTGTAGCATAATTACAATTGAGGTATTAATTTATTTGATTTATATTTTTGCTTTCATTTCCATTTACATTTTCATCTTGGCTATCATATTCTTTTCCAAAACATTTTTACTAACTGAGTTTTTATCAGCAAAACCTTTTTCTCCTTTAAATGCAGCAAATTGGAAAAATTTCATATAGGGAGATGTCTCTTAATCCAACACAAATTCTTTAATAGCTTTTGTATAAAAGTCTCCGGCAGCCATTACTGTTTTTTCCGGTAATAATATCATGGGCAATATTTAGGACCAGAAAATTTTTTCCTTCAAAGTCACATTTAGCCGCTATTTCAACGTCTGTTCTATGTACACTCACACCTAGATCATATCCAGCTAGCGCACTCAATTTATTTGTGGGAACTGAATGGTCAATTACCTGTTCCATAACATCGGTGTGATTAACAGGGAAAATATGCTTGCTTTCCACATTGTAAATAGTAGTTCTTTTCCAGGAACCGTTATTATACCAAACCAGCATGTGAGTCGCAGCCAATTAATATTATGTCGTATTTATTTTTGATCATAAATTTTTTACTTTACTTGTTCGTAATGGCGTTTAACAGAGATTGATTTTGGTTTTTATCTTTGCATCTTCCTTGGTTATCATTTTAACTAATTTAAAAGCTGACTTTATTTGTTTTAAAAAGCCTTTTTAATTAGAATTTTGAAATATTAAAACAAATGGTTCAAAAAATATTGTTGTTATTTCTCACGTAATTTATCTCCTTCACTCTTTTGGGGATGAAGGGTCGTATCTTTAT
>JBBRPX010000238.1:0-5282 GCA_038227505.1 Chitinophagales bacterium | reverse complement strand
GCTCTGATCATAGTAAAGTGTAGCTCCCGGCGTTGTTTCCTGCTTTCCATGTTGCGTAAATTTAAAGGCAAAATTATCAACAGGAATTTTTGCTAACAAGGTGTACTTGGCCGGTGGGATACGTTGTGCGGCCCGCCAACGACCGAAGCATGGATAGGTGTCAGGCCACTACAAACACGCTTAATTTTTAAAGGTATTACGTTACAAAAGCATTTTAAAATTGCAGGCTGTGCATAGTGGCCAGACACCTACGACCGGAGCCCGGCAAATAAATACCCGCAGCTAACATAAACGCCGGCAGCAAAAAGGCTAACCCTTCGGCTGTTGGCGAGATGCACAACAGCAGCGTTCGTATAGTAAAATGCTTTTCATGCAGACAGAAAAAGAATAACCATTCGTTTGTTGGCGATACATACAAAAACATTCATCGTTCCTTTGCCAGTTTCTCCACATATGCGCAAACCCCCTCCCATTCATTTTCCCAGTTCTTGTTTACAAACGCCCCTTGGGAATCATCCACCAGTATCCGCTGCTGATAATTATTCCAGTTAACCCGAATGCTTACACCACCACGGTCGCTCACTTGCGATTCTGTAGTGTATTCAATTTTATCGAAGCTGTTTTTCTTCAGCATACTGTAAAGGCTATCCATTTCTGTTAGACTAAGAGTAAATAACCGGTGCGTCTCCTTGCCATTATCACGAATGTTATAAACACAACTGTCAGCCTCAATATCTATAGATTCTGAATGATCCATCATTGTGCCATTAGAATTATAATACAACACAAAATCTTTCGGACGTTCAGCAGGCAAAATGTTTTGCTCTTTAGTATGGCAACCGCAGTAAAATAAAATCAGTAAAATAAGCAGTCTTTTCATACACTTTTTTCAGAAAGATAATAAAAATTTATCCATTGCAACACAGACCAGGTTTGTCCTTGGTCTTTGTGGACTTTACTTCATACATACTCTGTCGTTAACATTTTTATGTCACCCCTTCAGGGTTTGCCCCCCCTTTTCAACATGATTCTATAATAATTTCAATCCTTCGGGTTTACATTATTTCTAATTTGGCTTTTATTAAACCGGTTATAAATATTTTATCTTGCATCCATGTATTCAAAAGAAGAGGTATCAAAATTAAAAACGCAATTCTGGACAAACTTCGGGCAATATATGAACCCTGTACCGGCAGCATCGAACCTGCCTGTTAACTGGATCAATTATAAAACGGGCATCCGGGATATTCATTTTAAAATGGATGCAGATAATACAAGAACTGTCATTGCGATTGAAATTTCCCATCCAAAAGAAGAAGAAAGGTTAGAGTACTACAATCAATTTGTATTACTCAAAAGAATATTGGATTCAACAACATTCAACTGGCAGTGGAATGAAACATTTCAAAGCAATCATAAAACCATCAGCAGTATATCGCAGCAACTGAATGGCGTAAACATATTGAATCAAGCTGACTGGCCGGCTATTATTAGTTTTTTAAAGCCCCGCATAATTGCACTTGATGCATTTTGGGATATGGTGAAAGACGGCTTTGAATAATACGCCCAGAACTTTTCTTTGTCTTAGTCGGCGTTATTAAACACGCAACCCTTAGGTTTTGGGTCCCCGACACGATAGCAGGCAACTTTCATAGGTGTCAGGCCACTACAAACACTCTTGATTTTTAAAACTATTGAGTTACAAAAGCAATTTAAAGTTACATACTGTGGATAGTGGCCAGACACCTAAGCCGAAGCCCGGCAAATAAATGCCGGTAAACCAACAATCATCTGCTTTGCCGCTGCTGGCATTCCTTAAACCCAATGTCCACCATTGTTGCGCCTGCCGCCAACAACGATAGTACGCCTTTGGTTCCTACCCAGCCCAAAGCCAAACGAAAGCTATTTTTTTTATCTTGCATCCATGTATTCCAAAAAGCAGTTATCAGAATTAAAAACCCATTATGGTTATAGCCATATTATAAAGCTTCTTTTCACCATTATATTAATTTTAACGGTTAAGACTGGCAATAGTCAACAGTGTAATTGTGATCAAAATCCCGAACTAAAAGAAACAATATCATGCAGGGCCTTACATTTAAAAAATCATGCAAAAATATATTGGCAATACAATTGCGACTCATCATGGCTTGTATTTGAAAACAGAAGGAAGAAGGAAATATTATATAGTTTAGAAGCAGGTTTAATTGGCTACACTGAAAAACTTGGTTACTCTTATGCTGCAGAATATAAATCAACTTTTCTTATTCGAAACAATGTTATTTCAGGTTGTTGTGACCCTTCAGAATTTATCCTGTTTGACAAAGAAAATGGCAAAGAGAAAATAAATATGGGGCGATTAATTTTTTACAGTGAAGTTTCAAACCACCCTATTGTCGTCTATTTTGAGAATAGTAACTATCAGCCCTTTAATGGAAGTAAGATTGACCACAACAACTTGACTCTAAGAAATATTAATAACAACAAAATCTACAAGATAAAATTGCCCAAAGGCAGAATTCAGACTACAATTAAATTGTCTGGAGAAATGTTCCCTGAACATCTAATTGACCAGGCAGAAATCATTAATAATAATCTCATAATAAAATACAGATTTAAAACGAAGGTTACGGGCGACGGGTGGTTAATAGGTAAAATTGTAATTGATCTAAGTAAATACAGTTACTAACAATGCCTGACACGCATTTAGCCTTAACCTGGTTCAGCATTTTATTTCTACCCCGGTTTAAACAAAAATTCGTTTCTTTAATTGGCTTGCGGTTGGGCAGATACAGCAATAAATTCCCCAATGGCGCCAATGCACAACATTAGCTAGCATTTTAGGACAACCACAATATGAAACAAATATTACTAATCTTTATATTTTTTGGGATATCAATAAACATATTTGCACAAACTAACTATGTTGGATTGATAGGCAAATATCCAATTGAATTATTGACAGACATACACGCTGATGGAGATGCAAGAGCTATTTATTGTTACACAAATTTTGACGACCCGATCGAAATAAATGGAAATCTCAAAAATGGCAAATTGACATTTTTTGAAAAAGGCAAACAGAATGAGAGCACAGCTTCTTTGCAGTTTGACAATTACAATTCAAAAAATAATAAATTGGAAGGAACCTGGACTGATTTAAAAACTCATGAGCAACTAACCATTATATTAAACAAATCTTTTGACATTGATTATGGAGATAGCATTGAGTGGGCAGACAGGGAAATCATACAACCTGTTTCATTGGACAACAAGTACTTTAAACTTGTAATTTCTAAAACCAGGGACAACTTTTATGCAAAAGTTACAGGAGTGAAAATATTTGAAAAGAAAACTGACAGGTTACTGCAAAAACTTGATTTGGATTGCCAGCTTCTGGGTTTAAATAACATTTCTATTGACGACTATAATTTTGACGGGATACCCGACTTTTCTGTTTTTGAATCAAGTTATGCAGGGCCCAATACTTCAAGTTTGTATTTTTTGTATGACACAAAAACAAAACAATATTTTGAGAGTGATTTTTCAGGCGTTTCTTTGGAGTTTGACAGTACTAAAAAAAGAATTTTTGAACGTAATCAATGTTGTGCAGGAGCTAGCGTAACAACTGCCGAATACAAAGTTGTAAAAAATAAAATGGTTTTACTTAAAGAGCATTGTTATAAGTGGAACGAAAAGAAGCAGGCTTTAGTAGAAAGAAAAATGAAAGATTGCCAATAAAAACAGCAACTAAGGTTTGGCAAAATACGGACGAAAGTATTCTTGGGCATTTGTTATCCGGTTGATCCCTATTCCGCGCGTTATCTATTTAGCTTTTTTGGTATCTTCATCAAAAGATTTTCAATCCGCATTTGTTCCGGGCTTTACAAGTATCTATTCCTGTATTTCGTCAGACCTCGAACTTGGCGGTGATCATAAAATAACTTACCCGATAAAAATATTATGACAAGCAATGAAATTTTAGAAATACCGGAAATAAACTTTGCCTCATTGGTAAGATGAGCAGTATCATAGAATGTTGTTCAACAAGTCTATTAATATGATACTTGGGGGAAAGCGAAAAGAAGGTAATGATATATTGAAGCAACTTTATGATAAAACCAAAGATGAAACATTAAAGAAATGATTTCGAGATATATGAATAAATCAAAGCAAGTTATCTTACATAATATGGGTATGCAATAATACCGCAGCTTGCATGGCAGACGAGGCTGAACCAGGGAACTTCGGCAACAAGAGTCAAATTTTAAAATTTTATAATAATGATAAACTTCAAAAGGTTAGACCATATTCAAATTTGTATTCCACCTGGAAAAGAAAATGAGGCAAGACTTTTTTACACTGATGTAATAAAGCTTAAAGAAATACCTAAACCCCAGGAGTTAATTCCCAATGGTGGACTTTGGTATCAGCTTTCGGATATTCAATTACATATTGGCACAGCGGATGAAATTAATACACCTAAACGCCATCCGGCATTTGAGGTTACAAATTTAGAAGATGCTAAACACTATTTAAAAAAACACGGAGTAAAAATTAAAGAGGAGATTCAAATTCCCGGCTGTACCCGTTTTTCATTTTTTGATCCTTTTAGCAACAGGATTGAGTTACTCCAAAAAACTTAGTTCTCCATGTAGTCCTGAAGCCAACATTCATATCCTTGCTTGCCGAAATTTTCCAAAAAATTGCTCCCATATTTGAATCCTTATTTTGCAAATTCTTAATTAATGTAATCGCAGGACTTACTATCTTTAAAATTCAATCATCCGCAGATCATGAAAAAAAATATCGCCAGCTTGTTTTTAACCTTTGTAGTACTGAATATCTGTTTTGCACAAACAGACAGCATTGGTTTTTATAAAAAAACTTCGGCTATGATCCCGATGAGAGACGGAACTAAATTACACACCGTGATATTTTCACCGGTTGCTGCTAAACATAACCTGCCTGTTCTGCTGCAACGAACGCCGTATGGCGCAAACGGCAGCAGTGCCCCCGATGATACAACCTTTGCTGTGCAGGCATTTGGAACAAGCCTGGGCATTATGTTGAAGGAGGGCTATTTTTTAGTGTTCCAGGATATCCGTGGTAAATATAAAAGTGAAGGAAAAATGGAAATTCATCAGCCACTTATTCATGCAACTCAAAAAGGAGCCATTGATGAAAGTACCGACACCTGGGATACGGTAGATTGGCTGATGAAAAACTTAAAAGGGAATAATGGCAAAGCAGGTCTCTTTGGTATTTCCTATGGTGGCTGG
>JBBRPX010000237.1:0-5286 GCA_038227505.1 Chitinophagales bacterium | reverse complement strand
ATTGTTACCAAAGACCAGGCCCGGAGTGTGGCTCATGAATACAGTGATAAATTGTGGATAATACATAACTATATTGGCTTCGGCCTTAGTTTTCTACTCTTTAGCCGTATTATAATTGAAGTAAGATTATCAAAGGAAAAAAAACTATCAACAAAAATTCATTCAGCCCTTGGTTACCCAGCAGGTACCCCAGAAAAAAAGCATTTCCTTTTTGTGCAATTTAGCTATGCGGTATTTTATATTCTCTTTATTACAATGGCTATAACAGGGTTGGTGCAAGCTTTTGAAGATGTTGAGTGGTTAAAGCCTGTACATAACCTCGCCAAAGAAACGCACAGTATAGTACAATGGGGATTATACACATACTTTGTAATCCATATTGCTGGCGTTATAAGAGCAGATCTTACAAAACATAGTGGTATTGTTTCCCGGATGATTAACGGTAAAGAAAGCAATTGAAAATCATGAAAGTAAGCTGGCAATTGAATAAAAATTCAATATTGTTGCTACATACTTTGGTATGGGTAATGATTTTTTTATTGCCTTTTATTTTTAGCTCTGAAAATGATTCATCAGAGAACGCCAATGACATTGCTTTTAGAAACCTAAAGACGGCAACCAATTTATTCTGGATGGGATTGTTTTATCTAAATGCATTGGTATTAATACCAATGCTATTTAATAAGCATAAGTACATCTACTTTTTATTTTCTCTTGTACTATCTTTTTGTATTATCATGCTATTTCATGGCGCTTTGTTTAAGCCATTTGTAGAGGGTCATGATTTTAATTTTTTTAGATCATCTACTCATAATATCATGCCCTTTCTTTTTACTGTAACAGTAAGTACAACTTATAAAATTATTTATGATAAAATCAAAGCCGATACCATTGCAGCAGAAATACAGAAAGAAAATTTAAAAACAGAATTGTCTTTTTTACGGTCACAAATAAGCCCTCACTTTTTATTTAATGTACTTAATAATATAGTGGCAATGGTTCGGTTAAAGAGTGATGAACTGGAACCTACTGTTATTAAATTATCATCGTTACTACAGTACATGCTGTACGAAACTGATGAAGAAAAAGTGTTACTCCGCAATGAAGAAGAATCGTTGCAGAATTATATTGACTTGCAAAGGATTCGCTTTAGCAGCAAGCTTACTTTGAATACCTGTTTTAATGTTAAAGAAGAATGGCATACCATTGAGCCCATGTTGTTGATACCTTTTGTAGAAAATGCTTTTAAACACGGAAACGGACTGTTGCAAAATCCTGAAATTGATATCGATTTGCAATCATCCAATAATCAACTGGACTTTTTTATAAAGAATAAGTATGTTAGCTCGGATACAGTAAAAGATAAAACTTCTGGGATTGGATTGACCAATGTAAAAAGGCGATTGCAACTGTTGTATCCTGCAAAACATACACTATTAATTGATGACAACAACGGTTGGTACAAAGTTCACTTAAAATTATTTTTAAAATGATGATGAATTGTATAGCTGTAGATGATGAACCATTGGCATTAAAACTGCTGGCAGACAACATCAGCAAAGTAGCTTATTTAAAATTAGTGGCCTCCTGCACCGATGCATTTGAAGCAGCAAAGGCATTACAGGAAAATACAGTTGACCTTATTTTTATTGATATACAAATGCCTGGCTTAACAGGCTTACAATTTGTCAGCACACTTCAAAATAAACCATTCGTAATTTTTATTACTGCCTACAAACAATATGCGCTCGAAAGTTACGATTTATCAGTGGTGGATTACCTGGTAAAGCCTGTTGCACTGGACCGTTTTATAAAGGCCTGTAACAAAGCCAAAGAAGTGTATGAATTAAAATCGTTAAAACAGCAACCAATTGCAATAAAACCAAAAGAATTTTTTTTTGTGAATGTTGATTATAGCCAGGTTAAAATAGTGTTTAGCGATATTATCTGGGTAGAAGGAGTACGGGATTATATAAAAATATATCTGAAAAGCGACAACAAACCCTTGTTCATACGTTTCACCTTAAAAGCAATGGAACAGGAACTCCCATCCTCAAAATTTTTGCGGATACATAAATCTTATCTCGTTGCCGTTGAAAGCATTACTTCCATCCGTAAAAACAGTGTATTTATTAAGAACATGGAACTTCCTGTCGGTGAAACATTTCGCGAAACTGTCGAAAAACTTGTTCGTAAAGAATTGTAAAACTTTGCAGACTACTTTCCCTACCCCTCAGCTAAATTCACATTTAGTTGATGACGTATTTTTAAAGATGATAAGAATTCCGTATGCTGGGTGGTATGGGCATGAGGGTTTGAATTTTTTTGGTCTTTGTAAGGTTGGCCTGTATAGGGGGTGTGCCTTGCAATGTGCTAAAAATAGCGTGGGGCATTGGCAAAGTCAAGGATGTTTGTATATGTGTAGGATTTTCAATAGGATGACGTACAATGTTTTTTAGCTTTGCCTACTTACTTTTTTTCCTTTTCCAATCCACTTGAATATACTAGCGGGATAAGCGTAAAAGGTAAAAACAGGGTAGAAAAAATGGCATATAAAGATATTAAGAAAATGTTTCACCTCTGTGCTGTCTTGTCCTAGAAAAACCTTAAATTCGGTGTCGTCCCGATATTAGTTGACTCGTTGAACTTAACAATTTGTCTACTTTTAAATCGTACTATTTTTGGGGAAGCTTACAACATAAGGACTGCAGTTGAGTCTGCAAGATAAATGTATATACCACTTTTGGGTCTTGAATGAGAAGAAAAATACCCGATATCCATTGCAGATGATATCGGGCATTTTTCTTCCTTTTCTTTTAAAGAAATTCTATTCGTCTTTCACGTCGTAACGGTCTAGCATCATTACCTTATCCCACGCCGCGACAAAATCTCTTACAAAACGCTCTTGCCCGTCATCGGCAGCGTAAACCTCCGCAATGTTGCGCAATTGTGCGTTGCTGCCAAAAATCAGATCACAGCGGGTAGCGGTGTATCTGGTCATTCCGCTTTTACGCTCATTAATATTAAACAGCATTTCATTTGCATCTTGAGGAATCCACTCATAATCCATATTGGTCAGCACCCTGAAGAAGTCATTAGACAGTTGCCCGGGGCGGTCAGTAAATACACCATGTTTAGCGTAATCGTAATTTTGATCCAATACACGGAGTCCACCAACTAAAACCGTCCACTCTGGCGCATTTAAGTTTAAGAGCTGCGCCCGGTCCAGAAATATTCTCTCAGATGGCACCCGGTAACCTATCTTTTCATTATGGTAGTTTTTGAATCCGTCAGAAACAGGCTTCAAATAATCGAAACTTTCTACATCAGTTAGTGCTTGAGTAGTATCCATCCGTCCCGGGGTAAAAGGCACTTTAATTTGGGTACCAGCATCTTTAGCTGCCTTTTCAATAGCAGTACAACCGCCTAGAACCACTAAATCGGCCAGAGAAACTTGCTTGTTGCCCGATTGATTGGAATTGAAACCGCTTTGAATTGTTTTAAGCGTATCAAGAACCTTATGAAGCTCAGCAGGGCGATTCATTACCCAATTGTTCTGTGGTTCCAAAGCTATACGAGCTCCATTGGCACCACCTCTTTTATCAGAATGGCGATACACAGCCGCTGAGGACCAGGCTGCAGAAACCAGCGATGACACGCTTAATTCACTGGCAAGAATCTTATTTTTCAAGGCGGCTATGTCAATATCGTTAACCAATTCATGATTACAAGCCGGAACTGGATCTTGCCATAATAAATCCTCCTTGGGTACTTCAGGACCCAAATAGCGATCTTTTGGCCCCATATCTCTGTGTGTTAATTTGTACCAGGCTTTTGAAAAGGCTTCTGTGAAATAATCAAAATCGTGTAAGAATTTCTCACATACTTTACGATATGCAGGATCTTCCTTTAAAGCAATATCAGAAGTCATCATCATCAAATCGGCCATCTTTCCATTTACATGTGCATCGGGGGTTTTTGGAGCACTTGGGTCTACCGGAGTCCATTGGATGGCTCCAGCAGGACTTTCTTTCTTTTTCCATTCAAATTTGAACAGGTTGATTAAGTAATTATTATCCCATTGAGTAGGTTCGGGCGTCCATGAACCTTCAATCCCATTGGTCATCGTGTACTCACCAGATCCCGTACCTTCCGGGTTATGCCAGCCCATACCCATGGCCTGAATAGGTGCTGCTTCCGGTGCTGGACCTATCTTATCGGCAGGTACCATACCATGACTTTTACCGAATGCATGTCCACCAGCAATTAAAGCGACCGTTTCTTCGTCATCCATCGCCATGCGCTTAAATGATTCCCGAATTGCTCTGGCAGAATCTAAGGGTTCCCCATTACCACCGGGCCCTTCAGGATTTACATAAATTAATGCCTGATGGGTAGCGCCGAGAGGATTTTCAAGATCCCGATTCTCATCCGAAGGGTCTCCAACCCACCTCAAAGTTTGGTTTACCATTTCATGGGGATGACCGTTGTGAAATTCACCAGCTTTTGATTCCTTAAAGGGCTTGCCGTTCCAGAATTCTGGCCCCCAGTAGGTACTGCGGTCTGGTTCCCAAGCATCACGCCGACCACCACCAAAACCAAATGTGGGGAAATTCATAATTTCTAAACCACAATTACCTGTCAAAATAATAAGGTCTGCCCATGAGAGTGCTGCACCGTATTTTTTCTTTATAGGCCATAGTAGGCGACGTGATTTGTCTGTATTTCCATTGTCCCACCAGGAATTGATCGGTGCAAAACGCTGCATGGCTTTGGCTGCACCACCCCGACCGTCGGCAATACGATAAGTACCTGCAGAGTGCCACGCCATACGAATCATCTGTGGTCCATAATTACCATAATCTGCAGGCCACCAATCTTTAGAGTCAACAAGTAACGCCTTGATATCCTCCTTAAGTTGCTGGAAATCAATTTTATTAAATGCTTCTTTATAATTTTCGTCACTTACTGGATTGGCTGCAGGCTGATCCTGGTGCAGCAGTTCCACTTGCAAACGGTTGGGCCACCAATCGTCAATCTGGGGAGCTGTTCCAATTGCTCCTCCTATTCGGGTACCTCTAAATGGACATTTCTCTAGATTTTCTGGATTGTCAATTTTATTCATATAAAATTAAATTATTGAGTTAAAAAATGTTTGATATATCTACTAGCTATTATTTGTATTTTTCATATAACGCTCTCCACCTCCATAAACATGAAAACCGTCACCATGCCTGCAAGCCATCAATCAGAGAGAAGAACTCCATATTGTTCCAATAGGTCATT
>JBBRPX010000236.1:0-5312 GCA_038227505.1 Chitinophagales bacterium | reverse complement strand
CATTGGGTTGAGTTGCCCATCGGCTTTATCACCAAACATAAACGCACCACCGTGAATGCTAATAATGACAGGAAACGGCCCATCTCCTTCATCAGGTAAATAGATATCCAATTTTTCAGCAGACGATAAATTTGCATAGGGTATATCCAGCCACTTTCTTTTAATGTTTGACACGCTAACTAATGCTGGTTGGGCAAACAAAACAGATGTAAAAAAGGAAAAGGAAGCAATAAGAAGTATGGTTAACGATTTCATATAAGTAATTTTTGATTAATAGAATATTTTTTTCGTAGCAAATTTCTATACCAACTTCAACGGTTCGATTAAGGGTATTATTTAAATTCTATTTACGCTCATACTTACCTTTGAAGTTAATGACCAGATAATGACATAGTTGATTAATTAGCTTAGTTGTGTTAAAAGAACGCTGACAGATAAATATGTATCTTCATATGTAGGTTTAGGTTGAATTGCCCATGTAAGCCCACTGTTGATGGCAGTACTCACTCTTTTTATTGCAAGGTTATTTTGTTGCAGCAACAAATTTAGCCATCGAATCTTCCCAGCGGCTATCCGTTAATTGTCGCTTATTAGTTCCATCAGAATTCATAATAAAAACCGTACCGTATGGCTGAAAATTATTTTCATACAAGGCGGCTTCGTCTTTGAACCCATAAATTCCGCTACTCCATAATAGTTGTTTACCGTCTTCAGTCCACATAGCATGGGCATCGTTAGCAGGAGAAGTCGTCAACTGTTTCAAATCTGTTCCGTCGGGTTTGATTGTAAAAATATCAAAATTATTTTTTCCAATTCTTCGGGTAAACGCTATCAGTGTTCCATCAGGGGACCAAAAAGGCAGGTTATCATATTCCGTTGTTAAAACGCTAACCGAATGATCTTCAAGATTCAGAATCCTCAATCCCATGTCTTTTTCGCCCCACACTCGGTAAACAATCTTTTTGCCATCAGCTGACCAACTTGGAAACCCAGAGTTGGGCATCCCATCTGTTAAATCGTGAGCTTGTGTTTCATCGTTTTTGACCACCATTATTTTAGCACCTTGTGTTTTACGTGACTGAAGATATCCACCATAACCGAAAGCAATCCATTGGCCATCTGGAGACCAGCAGGGGGCAAAGGCTACGCTACCACTTTCAGCGGGATATACTTTTATCCTATTTGAACCATCAGGATTCATGGTAACTATTGAATTATCAACGTCTTTTTCAGTAACAACTAATTTACCATCTTTTGAAAAATTTGGAAAAACGTTTGTATAACGGTATTCGTAATTTGAATCCCAACTATAAAGAAGTTCGTTTTGCGGCCAGGGAGTATAATCTTCCCGCTCATAAATAACGCTTTTTCCGTCAGGTGACCATGAAGGTGACCGCATATTTCCAACAACTTTCATCCCATCGGAATATACCAAACCTGCATTTGGCATCCCCTTGGTAAAATAAGCTATTGTGGTATCGAAAACATATTGTGGCTCTAATTTTAAACCTGGACCAGAAGTATGTTCTATTCTTTTACCTGTTTCAATGGATACCGAAACAATTTGAGAAGTGGCTTTCTTTGCAAGTGGTGGCCTTCTAGCATTCCAGGTTTCTTCAACAGGAATTTCGTAAAAAATTACTTGTTTTCCATCAGGTGACCATTTTGGTGAACCAGAACTGATGCCTGGATTGGATATGCATTTGAGCCCGGTGCCGTCAGGATGTACAATGTAAATCCTGAGTTCTTGAACATGTTCCCAACCCGAACCATTACCATGTCCTAACCATTCTGTATTTCTGTCAGAAGAAAATGCAATCCATTTTCCGTCAGGAGACCAAACAGGGCGAAAAAAACCATCGGGCTTTGTAGTGTCACCTTGTATTTGCGATTGTCCTGTTAAATTGATTAATTTTCGAGTTTTAAGGTCAAGTATCCAAATATTGGCAGTATGAGTTTCGCGTGTTGATAGAAATGCAATTTTACTGTCATCGGGCGACATTGCTGCCTGATCATCCAATGCAGGATTATCTGTCAATCGTGCAAGACCAGTCCCATCAGGATGAACCATATAAATATCAGCCTGCCCTAAACCATTTCGTTCCGACGTAAAAACAATCCAATGTCCATCCGGTGAGTATGAAGCATGATAATCAAGAAACGAATCACTAAATAATTTATGCTCTGCCTTTCCGTCCCTATTCGCAATATATAGGTTGGAAGTTGTTGGCCCAATTCGATTCATTAACATTACAGGCTTAGCAGTTTCCTTTAAATTATTTAATTTGCTCTTTACTTGCGTATGCCCGCTTAAAAAGCAAAAAATGTAAAAAAGTAGTGGTAAGATTTTAGACTTAGTTGATTTCATAATCAATTACTTTTTTTATTGACAATGTATTTTTGATTGCACAAATCTATTTTATTGATAAGAGAAATTTTTTAAAATGCTGCCAACTGAGAAAAGTTTGCTGTGAACAAATGAAATAGTGAAATTTAAATTCCCTGACACTATGCATTGAGTTTATTTCCTGCAAACAATCATGTGAGCGTTACAAGCGAAAAGCTACAAAAATTCTTTATCATGCTATACTTATTTTAAAGGATGCAATAAAATTTATTGCAAGAAAAAATATTCATCAGTTTGCTATGAAGGAATAAATACATCTCCTTTGCTCAACAACCTTGCTGTTCTTATCACGCCAGATCTATTAATGGTCAAATTACCGTCACTAAAATCAAAGTCTAAATTTACTGTAAATTCTCCTGAAGGATGCTCAATAGAGAAAAAATGAGTGTCTTTTTCAAAATGAGCAATGCCTTCTGTAACACTCTTGGGTATTAAACACGCAGTTGCCACTGACACAGCCGCCAGCACACCAATGGCATCATGTACCACATGCGGAATAAACATTCTTGTATTCATCACCCCACCATTTTGTGGCAATGATACTAGGCATATTTTTGGAATTGTTTGCTGGCTTACATCTCGCAGTTTCATCATTAAGCCTGCCTGCAATCTTATTGCTTCAATTGTTTGTTTTAATGGTTTATTGGCTTCCAATAATTCTTTGGTTTCATTACCTGTCAGATTAAGATCACTAGCTTTCATTAACACCACAGGCATTCCATTATCTATGCAGGTAATTGCTACACCGTTGATAATATCTTTGGCATTACCTGTTGGTAGCAATGTGCCACAGGTAGCGCCAACTGTTTCTAAATAATTACAAATGATGGGAGCAGCTGTACCCGGCACACCATCTACTTTTGCGTTTCCTGAATATTGCACTTCACCATTCGGCGTCTGAAGGATTACCTCACAAATACCGCCAGTGTTTGCGATGTTTATTTTTGCTGTGGTCACTGGGTGTTGAGCTTTGATTAAACCGGCTTCAACAGCAAATGGTAAAACACCCGCCAAAATATTTCCGCATGTTTGAGTAGTTGATATCGTTCCTTTTCCCACAACGACTTGTAAAAAAAGGTAGTCAAGATCAGCACCAGGGGATTTTGAAATACTTACAACAGCAACTTTACTGGTTAATGAGGTGCCGCCACCCAAACCATCAATTTGTCTTAGATCACCATGCCCGGCACCTTCCATTGCCGCCAACACCATTTTATTTCTTTCTGTTTCATCTGCCGGCAGATCGGAAGCGTTGAAGAAAAGTCCTTTAGAACTTCCGCCCCTGAATTGCATGTATGGGATACTTTTTTGCAAAATGAGTTGTGAATTTTGAATTATGAGTTATTGTATCGTCATCATCAATAACCTTTCACCCGTATTTTATCTTAAGAATATCAATACTAGGGTTAATATAACACCAGCTAATGTAAAATATAGTCCCTTTTTAAAAATGGTGGTTTTTGGTAAAAACATCCAAAAGGAAGATACAACAAAAAATAATAATGACATCCCGAAAAAAACATTTAGAAAGAATAATGGCTGTCCGCTTCTTGCCTTGTGCAACTCTGTAAGATTTTCAATAGCAGCTGGCCATTCTTTTGACGTATAATCAGCTTTACCGGTGCTTTTATCGTAAGTGCCGTGTTCAAAATAAATAATATTTCCTTCCTGTTTTTGAATTTTAAATGGCCTGATGTTCAGCAAGCGGCCCAACTCATCGGGTTCTGCATTGGGCTTTACCTGTTTAGTAATCTGCTTTTGTTGTTTTAAAAAATCGGTATCCCTGAATATCATAACTATACCGCTTAAAGCATATACAGCCATAATGCCTGCTAAAAAATAACCAAGATAGCGATGCAGTATCCGCATGCTTGTACGTAAAGGCTTTTTGTTTGACATATTTATTTTTTGTAGTTAAGAATATTTATTAGGTTTTGTTTTGTGGCACCAGACATTACTGACTGCATTTTTTTTTCTTCCAGCATTTGCACTACTGCTTCCATTTCATGAATACGGCGTTCTGCATGTGTTTTACTTCCTTCAGCAAAGCGATCAATCAATGCATCATTACCACCAATTACCGAAGAGATTTGTTCACGTATGTATTGTTCCAATTCGAAAGCTTTGCCTGCTTCCATGGCTTCACATATTACTGCGGCTACCCCTTTATATACAATTGAACGAAGTAATTTTCGTGTGGAAGCGTCACCAGTTTTATTGCTTAATAATTCTATGTTTAAATCATATTTATCCAACTGCTCTTTTAGCAATGCTGCGCCATTGCCCGAAATAAGGAAAGGGGTTTTTATTCCTTTTGGCGGCACCGGCGCCATGATGGCCACATCAACAAACTGTACTCCGGAGGTTTGCAGTAAATGTTCAATCGCTATTTTCTGTTGCGGCGATGAAGTGTTCATATCTGCATAAATCTTTTTATCAGTAAGCATAGGCAACACTTCCTTAGCAACAACTTCTGAAACTGATGATAGGTTTACACTCAAAATAATATCTGCGTCTTTTGCAGCATCTGTATTGCTTTTAGCAAATCGAATACTTTCATGTTGTTTTCTTTTTGGGGAAGGGTCCCAGCCAGAAACAGTAATACCCATTGCTGCAAGATCATTGGCAAAAATACTTCCTGCCTCTCCGAGGCCCAATACAGCTATATGCAAGTTGCTATTCATTGCTGTTATCGTTTGAGTATTTGTCATTAAATGTCCAGCGATATATTTGTAATGAAGTCTTTCCTTCTCTCAATTGTTTCCTTACATTTTCTTCCTTCGTTTCTCTTGCAATTGATTTTTCAATCGCTTCTTCAATCCTGTTTTGCGGCACCACCACCACACCATCCCTGTCACCAACAATAATATCTCCTGGGTTAATCAAAACATCACCAATAATAATT
>JBBRPX010000235.1:0-5434 GCA_038227505.1 Chitinophagales bacterium | reverse complement strand
GCGTTAAGAATTATTTGAGGTAGTTGACCTGGTTTTGCAACGACCTTATATTGTGGTGCATTGGCCTTTTGCGGTTGGCAACTATAGCCTGATTGAACATCAAAAGTTTGTCCCTGTGCATCGTACCCAAATGTACCATCAACACTAAACTTATAAAGATCATCTACCTGGCAACCTGCTGCAGGGCCGCTGAAGAAGACCTGTGTGCCATCAGGAGAAAGCACTTTAATAGCATCAGCATCAGAAGTCCAGGTCCAAACAAAATTATTGCTACAACCCGTAAGGTTATTAAAAAAGTCATTTTGACAAGCATCTATCACAAAAATTCTTTTGCTGATGCTGTTGCTTCCATTTGCCCCTACACTAATTAAGTTCACATTGTAGTTACCCCCAACTTTGTAAATATGTGTTGGATTCTTTTCTGATGATAATGACGAGTTATCCCCAAAGTCCCACTGGTATTGAAAAGCTTCTTCGCTAACATTACTAAATTTCACAGCATATGCAAAAGGCAGTGTATCCTGCAAAGGTGTTATTACAAACGTAAAATCAGCTTTAGATGCACTACCCGTGAGCCCAAGTGTATCTTTTTTACATTGCACAAGTATTAAGATACATGCAAATAAAAAAAAGGGTAAAAGTTTTATATTTTTTTTCATAACAAGTTTTGTTTTAAATAATTAATAACCGGGGTTTTGGGTAAGGTTTGGATTTTTATCTCTTTCGCCTTGTGGTATCGGCATATATCGGTGCTTTGCTGCCACATTGGTTTTTCCTGCTGCCGTCATAACAGTTATAAAATAATTTGGATCAGGGTGGCGAAGTAAATCGTACCACCGGTGCATCTCAAAACCAAATTCAACTCTTCTTTCTTTATACATGGATGCTAACCACTGTGCATCTGATAATCCTGCAGGCAACGCAGCTAAACCCGCTCTTGCTCTTACCTGATCGGCAAAAGGTTTACCTAAAGATGGCCCAGCTGCTTCAGCATAAATTAATAGTATTTCTGAATAACGCATGATGGGTACATTTAATGCACAGGTCCAACCGCCATTATCGCCCGCAGTATTGGTTGCCGGTATAAAATATTTTTTTACATCAAGCCCATTTGGAGACCCGCTTAACTGGCTTGGTTGAGTATATGAACCACTTACATCGCCGGGTATCCAAACGGAGCGTTGTCTTCTTTTATCAATAATGGTGCTATAGGTTGCCCCTGTTTTTTCATACTGATCCATAAAATTAATTGTTGGAACATTCCACCCGTAACCGGCAGACTGCACAACATTTTGTAATCTCGGACCAAAAAAACAATTTAATTTTTGCCCCGCACCATAATCACTATACTGACCGCCACCGCTTCTATATTGTACTTCAAAAAGAGATTCTTTCCCGTTTTCATTTTCAAGTTTAAAATTATCGCCATAATCTGCCCATAAATCGTAGCCGTAAGTTGCTCTGTTATCAATTATTTCTTTAGCCTTTGCAGCAGCATTTGTTTTATCACCGAGTGTTAAATAAACAGCCGCAAGTAAGCCTTTTGCTGCACCGGCGGTTGCACGGCCTTTATCATTTACGCCGTAGGTATTCGGCAACAATGTTTCAGCACTTTTTAAATCTGCTATTACTTGCGCATATACCTGTACTTTCGGGGAACGAGCAATGGTAGATGCTTCGGCCACAGAGATGGCATTTGTATAGAATGGTACATCTCCAAATAAGCGTACAAGGTGATAATAATACAACGCTCTTAAAAATTTACCTTCTCCAATAATTCGGTTTTTAATAGCAGGAGTAATACTTGCAATGTTCGGTACTTTCTCTACAATTAAATTCGTTCTTAAAATACCAAAATAACATTGTGCCCACATTAAATTAATAATTGGGTTGAAGGAAGTAACATTAAAATTATCGAGCTCTGCAGTCTCTAAGCCATCGCCGCCGCCACCGCCACCTAGGTCAGCATCATCGCTCATAATATCTCCAAGATGCCACGCCGCACCATTGTAAATAGCAGATAATGGTATGTACGCTGCGTTTACTGCAATTACAGCTTCAGCTTCGTTGCTATAGTAATTGTCGACTGAGCTTAAAGGAATAGTAGGATCAATTGATAACAAACTTTTTTTACATTGAGTAAACAAAAGCGTTAATACGAATAGAGTCAAACCTGTTTTTATCAATTTATTTTTCATATTAAATAATTCGTTTAAAATTTACAAATCAATTGTTATACCTGCCAAAAATGTTCTTGCCTGTGGATAGAAACCATAATCTACACCACCACCAACTTCCGGATCAAACCCTGAATAATTTGTAACAGTTAATAAATTTTGAGCACTTATATAAAATTTAGTGTTCTTCACATTTAAACGGTTGGCCAATTTCGAAGGAATACCATAGGAAAGTCTTACATTTTTAATTCTTAAATAAGATGCATCTTCTACAAACCTGTCAGATACCCTGTTGTTACCGTTAGGATCATCCAATATCAATCTCGGCATTGACTTGCTTGTACCCTCTCCTGTCCATCTTTCCAATACTGCATTGGAATAATTGCCATTGCTCACACCGCCTTCTGTATACCATCTGGTAAAATTTAAAACCTTGTTGCCTTGTGACCCTTGTATGAAAACAGCCAGCTCCAGATTTTTATAGGTAAAAGTATTTGTGAGCCCGTAAGTAAATGTTGGGTTAGCGTTACCAATGTTTGTTCGGTCTTTATCGTCTATAACGCCATCTCCATTTAAATCTTTAAATTTTATATCGCCCGGTGCTGTACTTTTTGTTGGATCAGAACCAGCTGTTTGAACAGCATGAGCTGCGATCTCTTTATAGTTTTGAAAAATGCCTTCTGTTACAAAACCATAAAAATAATTTGCCGGCAAGCCTAATGTGGTTCTTAAACTTCCACCATTTATTCTTGGGAAGCCGCCGTTATCTAATAAAGCAGAAATGCCCAATGAAGTTACTTTGTTTTTATAAGCACCTAATACAGAACTGGCTGACCAGATGAAATTATTTTTATTATAAATGTTTCCGGATAATGATAAGTCTATTCCTTTATTTTCAAGCGTGCCGGTATTGAAAGGAACCGATTCATACGTTCCTGAAACTAAAGGAGGAGCTACTGCAATAATTAAATCTTTGGAGCGGCGCTGGTAAGCATCAAAATTTATATTTAATTTATTTTTAAAAAGTGCAGCATCGAACCCAAGGTCCAACTGCTCATTTTTTTCCCACTTTATATTTGGATTATAAGAACTGCTGGGAGCCGCACCGTTCACAATTCCACCTGAACTTGATGAGTTTCCAAACGTGTATTGAAAGCCCTGATTTATTATTTGTAAATATTTGTAAGGTGCAATATTCTGATTACCTACGTTTCCAAAACTACCTCTTACTTTTAGTTCATTTAACCACCTAACATTGCTTAAAAAAGGTTCCTGCGTTAAACGCCATGCAGCAGACACCGCATAAAAAGTAGAAAATTTATTACCGGGTGCAAATCTATCACTACCGTCTCTCCTTACTGACAGACCTAAAAAACCTCTGTTGTCATAATCATAATTTAGCCGGGAAATGTAGGAAGCTAATCTTCCGGAAATTCCATCTTCAGCACCATTTCCAATTTGTGAAATATCAAGCGGAGTAAATATGGTGTTGTTTAAGCCAGGTACATTTTGAGCAAAAGTACCGTTCCCTCTTGAGCCATTAACATAGGAATACCTACTCTCCTGAAATGTATAACCAACAACAGCATTTAATTTATGCTTTGCGGCAATAACTTTATCGTAGGTTAAAGTATACTCAGCCAAATAATCTGGGTTTAAACTTTTTTGGGTAAAATAGCTTGATAAAGTAATTGGCCTTCCACCGGTTGAAGGGGTTGCAACATTAAAACTGGTAATTTCCTGAATGGTAAAATCGCCACCAAACATGGTTTTAAGTTTTAGGCCTTTAAGCAATTCTATTTCTGCAAAAATATTTCCTGTAGCCCTGTACTTTACATTCTTATTTTTAGGCACTTCCAAGTTGTATATCGGGTTTGGTTCGGCATAACTGTCTTCACTTAAGCCACCTGCATAAGTACCATCAGGATTGCGTGCAAGAACGGTGGGAGGTGCGGTTAATGCTAATATAACATTGCTGTTAAATGGGGTATAAGTATCCGTACCATGCTCAATGTATTTGCTAAGCGATAGAGAGTTACCAAATTTTATTCTACTGTTAACTTTTACATCTCCATTAAACCTGAGGTTAAAACGCTCAAAATCCGTTTTATAAATAATTCCATCTTGTTTAAGATAGCCTGCAGAAAATAAATATTGCGCATTTTCCGAACCTCCCGAAGCGTTCATCGTAACGTTTTGTATGGCGGAACGCCTAAATATTTTCCCCAACCAATCTGTTCCATTTCCATACTGAGCTTCTATAACTGAAGGATCTAAAAGTTTAGGTATCGGTGCGAGTCCACTTGCCACTCTCGCCTCCGTATTTGCAATGGCATATTCTCGTGCATTAAGCATTGTAGGTAATCGCCAAGCCTGTTGTAGACCTCTGTAAACATCTACGCTAAAATTTGATTTCCCGGCCTTACCTCTTTTAGTAGTAATAACGATAACGCCGTTGGATCCTCTTACTCCGTAAATAGATGTAGCACCTGCGTCTTTTAAAACATCGATTCTTTCAATTTCGCCGGTACCAAAGGAATTTAAAATATTATCTGCTCCCTGGTCAGGAAGTGGATAGCCATCAACCACAATAAGTGGGTTGTTAGTAAGGTTTAAAGAGGAAATTCCCCTAATTCTTATTTGAGAACCACCCGTTCCGCCGGGTGCACCACTGCCTTGTATAATTGTAACACCGGCAACTCTACCTTGCAATGCCTGCGCTGCATCTGCAACCGGTGCAGCAGTTATTTCTTTAGCGCCAATGGAAGATATTGAAGTTGAAATACTACGTTTCGTCCTTGTACCATATCCAACTACTACCACTTCATCTAAGCTTTTTGTTTGCTCAGTCATTATTATATCAAGCCTGGCAACATTTTTTACTGCTATTTGTTGAGTTGCATACCCTACAATAGATATCTCCAACCTTGCATTATTATCTTTCACGTTTATTGAAAATGTACCATTGGCATCGGTTTGTACATTGTTATTTGTACCAACTTCTTTTATTGTTGCTCCCGGTAATAATTCACCTTTGCTATTCTTTACTGTACCAGAAATTTCCACTGCTTTTACAGAATAATCAATTTTTGTAACAGATGCTATTATAATTTTATCAGCATCCATCTGCTTCCAGGTAAGCACAGAATTATCAAGTAATAACTCCATTACTTTTTCAATAGATGCATCATTTACTACAATGCTTACTGGTTTGTTTCCCTCTACAACATCATCGCTGTAAAAAAACCGGTAAGTTG
>JBBRPX010000234.1:0-5495 GCA_038227505.1 Chitinophagales bacterium | reverse complement strand
TTTAATACCTACATCAGCAGGTCGCCATAAATCACTACCCAAAATATTGGAATAAAAAAAAGCGATTAAGTAAAAATTGTATTTTACCTAATCGCTTTAAAAAAACTTTTATAAAAACAACTACTTTTTCAGTGCCCTCCGAAAAGGGCAGCATTTTTTTATAATTTTCCTTATTGTTATTTAGCGCCAGGCTCACAATTTTTTCTCAAAAAAGTTGT
The DNA here is from genome assembly GCA_038227505.1 of Chitinophagales bacterium. GTDB lineage: Bacteria > Bacteroidota > Bacteroidia > Chitinophagales > Chitinophagaceae > Ferruginibacter. The sequence continues at coordinate 5,277 of JBBRPX010000234.1, read as the reverse complement.
GTAAAGTGTACTTAAGTGTAACGATGTACCCGCACCTTCACTTATGTTATGGGTTCTGTTGGGATAAGCCATAAATTCAAATTGCTTATTGTATTTTATTAATTCATTCAACAACATTTCGGCATTATCATAATGCACATTGTCATCGCCGGTGCCGTGTATGTAAAGTAGTTTCCCCTGTAAACCTTTTACATTATTTATAGGAGACCCTTTTACAAAATCTTCCATATTTTCCTGTGGTAAACCCATATACCTCTCCTGATAAATATTGTCGTAATTAAGTTGGTTTCCGACTGCAGCTATAGAAATACCAGTTTTAAATATTTCAGGATAGTTAAACATTAAATTTAAGGTTGATGAACCCCCACCACTCCAACCCCAAACTGCCACTCTATTTTTATCCATGTAAGGTCGCTCTAAGATTATTTTTGCACCCGCAGCCATATCAGCAATATTGAGTGTGCCAATTTTTCTATAAATAGATTTTCGCCACTTTGCACCCTTTAATGAGGGTGTACCTCTGTTGTCTACGGCAACCTGTATATAACCATCTGCACTCATATCACCTCTGTATAAAAAGTTGCTGTGTGTTCCATACTGGTCCCCAACTGTAGCCGCTGCAGGTTCACCATAAACATAAAAAACTACAGGGTATTTTTTGGAAGCATCAAAGTCTTTTGGTTTGTTTATCCACGCATCTAATACTACATTATCGGGAGTAGTAACCTGTATATATTCTATATTTTTTTTTGCATCGATTTTTAGATTGTTGGCAATACTTTTCGTAGCTGAAAACGGTTTATTATCTGGTAGCGTTATCCATTCTTCAACAGGAAATGTATTGTTATTACTAAAACTATGAAGCGCATATTTTGCATTTGGCCCAATGTCGTAATCATGAGTTCCTTTTAACTTAATGCTACTTACAAGCTCAGGCTCATCTTTACTTAAATTTATTTTAACCCTATACAAATAAAGTTGTGTAGCATTTGTTGGAGAAGCAGTAAAATAAACGTAATTATTAACCTCATCAACAGCTTTTAAAGTACCAATATCATAATTGCCTTTTGTAAGTAGTGTTACTGTTTTACCATCTCTGCTTATTTTATAAATATGGCGCCAACCATCTTTTTCACTTATCCATAAAAAATCTTTCCCTTGGTTTATCCAGTTCCAACCTACTGGGTTATCGGTATTTAAATCTACCCACGCATCATCATTTTCTGCCCAAAAAGTTGCGGTACCCCCATCTGATACTTTGCAGTAGATCAATTTACTTTCCTGCTGCTTTCTATCAAGTTGCTGAACAACTAATTCATTTTGCCCACTCCACTCCATACGTGTTATATAGTGTTCACTCGGGTCTCCGGAAATATTCATTCTTCGTATCAGCCCGCCGGCTAGGTTCACAACATTTATGTATGCAGGCGAAGGACTCTGCCCTACTTTAGGATATTCAACAGGAATTATTCTTGAATAAACAGAATCAGTATTATTTATCATGTAGTAATCCCGTATTTTTCTCGCATCTATTTGCCAAAATGCTATTTGCTTACTGTCAGGACTCCATCTAAAACCATCCCGACTGTTAAACTCTTCTTCATATACCCAATCGAATGTGCCGTTAATTAATTTTCTTGTACCGTCTTGTGTTAGTTTTTTTATCTGTCCGGTAACTACGTCTTCAGCATAAATGTTGCTTTCGCTTACATAAGCAACAAATTTACTGTCTGGTGAAAATTTTGCAAACATCAAAGATTGTAGCGCTAGCCCTTTGCCCAGTTGGACTAATTTGTTTGTTGTTGTATTTAATACCCAATAATCACCCCGTGTTTTATAACGCCATACCTTAACAGTATTAGCAAAGACCAATATTTTTGACTTATCATTACTGTAGTTAAAAGATTGTACTTTCAATGGGGATGTGGTTCCGGTAGGAATAAGCGACTCTTTCGGTACAAGCGTTGTTTCTACTCCTGTTTTAGCATCTGCCTTTATTATACCTGAATTTTTAAATTCATAATAACCTGTCCCATCGGTCATCCAGTTAATTCCTTGATTCTGTGCGAAAATAATATTTGCACACAGCATAAAAAATGTAAAAAAAATTAGATTTATTTTTATCATTGATATAAATTTTAAACATAAAAATAAGCAATAACAAAATCAAATTCAAAGGTTTGACAACTGTGTAACAAATTGATATAATTTTGTAAATGAATTTGATTTAGTGAAAGTTTGAAAAAGACGATAATGGAAAAAGAAAAATTAAGGATCGATAAATATTTGTGGAGCATACGTTTATTTAAAACAAGAAGCATAGCTGCCGAAGCCTGCGAAAAGGGAAAAGTAAAGTATAATGGAGCTTCAGTAAAAGCCTCCAAGCAGGTACATATTGATGAAGAATACGAAGTTAAAACTGAAGCAAAAAAATGGTTGATAAAAGTTACAGCTCTTTTACACAACAGGGTACAATACAGCGAAGCAATCAATTTTTATATTGATATATCGCCGGAGGAAGTTGAAGATAAACTTCAATACCAAGGCGCAGCTTTCCACACAGGTAAGCGGTTAAGCAAAGTGGGCAGACCAACAAAAAAAGAAAAAAGAGATTTGGATGGCTTTATGGGGGATTAGAATTTAAAACTAAACTTAACCAAAACATTTGCCGGGCGTATATTATAAATGTTTATTTGCTTAAAATTATCACTGTTATTAATTGTTGTAAAAGTTTTATTACTTGTAATGTTTGCCCAAACAATTTCTACATCTGTATTTTTAAGCTTTTTTGTAGCTCCTACATCTGCAAAAAAATATTTTTTTGTTTTTTGATTACCTCCCCCAATATTATAAAACTCGGCACTATAAAAAAGTGTCGTCTTTTTAGAAACAAAAAAGTATGACTTTAATGTTTGTATAAAAGTGCTATTCGAATTGTATGTAGCGTTTAATTCTTTAATTCTATTTTTAAAAATATTAATTTTACTATTCGCATCTAATGAAAGCCAACTTAATTTGCTGTAACCAATTTTAAAAACACCACTGTAAAACTGAGAATTGTTTTTTACAAGTTTATTCTGCTGCAAAAGTTGTGTAGTAGCATAATTGCCACTTACATTTACCGAAAAATTTAATTTAGGTTCGATAAAGTATTTACTAATGGTTGCAGAAGCCAGTATATTCTGTTGAGTATTTGGTAAAAAAAGCGCCTTACTTGTAATAAAAAAATTATTAAAAAGCTGACTGTAAATAATGTTCTTTTTTGTACTGGTAAATGAAATAGACAAATTTGCAAAAATGGCGTTTAGTGGGTTTTTATAATAACCTGAAACAACAAAAAAATGTTGCTTATCCAATGGAAGTATGTTTTCATTGTTACTTACAGTTCTGTAATTTTTTAAAATAAACCCATCTGTTATTTGCGTAATGCTGCCCGTACTTTGCTGGTAGGTATATGTAGCCCCCAATGAAATTTTTGATGAAATCGGGAGGTTACCGTCTATAGAAGGATTAAAAAATAAAGCATTTCTTTTGTTGTTAAAAGCATCTAACTTGTTGGAAGTGGCTAGCATGTTAAGCTCCAGCGGTAGTGTAATATCCAACGTCCTTTCGCCTTTGGAAAATGAAATGGTATTTTCTGCATAGACCCGAAAGTTAGACCACTTGGTATTGTTTTTAAAACTGTCGTTTAAGGTGTAAATGTTTTGGTTAAATAAAGTGTTGGTTTGAGATTTTAGATTTTTAAAAATAAACTCAGTACCAATTTTTGTTTGGTTTAATACTTTCCCTTTTTTTGTAGAAAATGAAATATTATTATCGGCATTAAAATTATCTACAATTGCGCTTTGTAATATTTGTTGGTAGGGGGTGGACTGATTAAAAACCTTTGCAAATTGCCCCGGAGTTACGTTTAATTGCTGGGGCATTCTATTAAAATTTATTTTAGAATTGATGCCTACAATCGTTTTCTTTATTGGCACAAATAAACTAAAATCGTTTTTATATTTAAAATACGGGTTATTAAATTCTTGATTTATCGTAGAAGTATTTTGAATAATGCTGTTTTGGTGTGTGTACTCCAACCCAAATTCTGCATTGTTTTTTAAGTAGGTATTTCTTTTATTAAGCGTATAAATAATATTGCCGGATATTTTGTTTGTGTTTATAAAACTATTTATTTTCTCGGTAAAATTTACCATGCCAGTTGGTAAAAAGTAAGTGGTATTTGTTTCATTGTTTGCCCATACATTATCGTTAAGATAACTAAGGTTAAGTTTAAATTGGGCAGTATTTGGCAATACTTTTAAAACATTTATATAAGCTATATGCGTATTATTAAACAAAAACCTCTTACTGTTAATTGGTGGGTTTGGTGAAGCTACTACAGAAAGTATTTCTTCTTTGATATTTTTTTCGCCTTGCTCACCTACTTTTTGTATAGATACATTATCAGATAATTCATTACTTAAAACCGAACCTGCATTATTATTTTTATAAGATGAAATGAATTGTAATCCCTTTTTAAACATTAACCCGGTAAGTTCATGATCATACAATAGTGGACTTAAGCCTAACCCTGCTTTACCTTTCCCAATAAATTTATTTCGGGCTTTCTTTTTTAGTTTTATATTTATTGCAGGGTCGTTGAAGGTTTTTAGGCTGTCAAATAATTTAATGTCTTTATCGTGCGCCAACATTTGCACCTGGTCTACCATATCTGGCGAAATACTCTTGTTTGCAATATTGTATTTGCTGCCGAGCAAATCTAACCCATCAATATAATAGTGGCTAATGGGTTTGCCATTAAAGCTTATTTGTCCGGTAGCTTCATCAATTTCAACACCGGGTAGTTTGGCAATTACGTCTCCTATAAACCTATCTTGTTTACCCGAAAATTGGGTTACATTATAATTTGTAGTATCGCGTTGTTGCACAATGGGCATTTTTTTTACAGTAACCGTTGGTAGTTCTGTAGCAAATTCGGTGAGTGTACAATCTAACCTTTGCGTTTTATTTACAAGTATAAACTCTTTTGGTTTGTAACCTATAATACTAAATGACAATTTTATAGAATCATCATTAATGTTGCTTGTTATTTCAAAAAGACCTTTTTCATTGGTAAAAGTAAAAGCGATAATTTGATTATCGCCTTTTTCAGAAAGAGTTACGTTAACATCTGCTAAAACTCCAAGATTATGTTTTACTTTACCGATAATAAATGTTTGTGAAAAAACAAAATTAGAAGCAATGAAAAAAACAAAAGATAAAAATAACTTT
>JBBRPX010000233.1:0-5499 GCA_038227505.1 Chitinophagales bacterium | reverse complement strand
TTTCGCTTGCTGGTTGTTGCAACTGCTTGTGCTGTTTTAATCACAGCTTGCAATGAAAATGCTAACACAAAAACTACAATCGTAGTCGATAGCACGAAAATGAAAAAAACTGAAAAGGTAATTGATACAACTGCAGAGTCACGCCCATTACAACCTGGAGGTTAATTTAAAAACTAAGTTTTAAGGAATACGGACATTCACTGTTTTCTTAAAAAAATTAGATTGTTTTTTTTACTTTAATCCTTGTGGTTTTTATTTTAATAGTGTCGTTTCCTTTTCTTATAGTCAGTTTTTCCAGAAGCCAGCGTTCTATTCTATGGTGTGCTGGGATAAGCAATGATGCAATTGTTACGAAAATCAGCATTTCATAAAAAGGAGTATGGTGCGTAAACTCTTCAACCCTGGGGTGAAGTAACAGTGTTATATATTCAAAAAGAATAAGCAAAGAAATAACCCCAAGAAAACGTATAACCCTTGCATGAACTCTTATTCTGCTCATCAAAAGCGTAATTAGAAAAAATAAGGGAATACACAATCCTATCAGCAATAACTGAAGTTGTTTGTGCCTTTCTTCTTTTAATTGTAGATTCTTTGCTATGATATCCGCTTGCCTAAGTTCCTCATTTATACTAAGGATTTCAGAGGCTCTAATACTTTTTTTACTGTTAAGCGAATCGCCCAATATCTGCACCTGCTGAAGATAAAAATAAGCGCTATCCATTTGCATCGTTTCTAAATATGTAGTATTTAAAAAAGTTGCCGCATCTAATTCTCTCGATTGAAACCCATCTTTTTTGGCTAGTATATGTGAATATTTAGCATAGTAGATCGCTGAATCTGGCATTTGTAATGTTCTATATAATTTTGCAATGCTAAGGGCAGCTTCGCTAAGAATATCTTCATCGTGAGCATCTTTTAAATATACTATTGCCTCCTTAAAAGTTGGGAGTGCATTTTTAAAATCGCCGGCTTTTGAATATACTTGCGCCATACCTGTTAACGAATTTCCAATAAGGTCGCCATTGTTTAATTGTTTGGCATAGTCAAGTGATTTACTGAAGTAAAAAAAAGAAGAATCTGTGTTATTTTTTCGATTGTAAATATCACCCAGATTTAATTTTATATTAAATTGAAGATCGATAAAATTATTTTTGGTAATGATGGAATCTGCCTTTTTTAGATAATAGAGCGCCTTATCATATTCTTCCCGGTAAACGTATACAATTCCAATATTCATTGTTACACTTGCCAGGTTGTATGGTTTGTTTGCGTCTTCTTCAATCTTTAATTTTTTTAGATAAAACTCTAATGCCTGCGGGTAATTTCCGAGGCTCAAATAACCGTTGGCTATTTTACCTAACGATCTGGAGATGCCTTCAGTATATTTTATTTGCTCGGCAAGTTGGAGCGCCCTACGGGCAATCCGAATAGATGAATCTGGTGCATAGTTATAAAGATAAGTGGCGGTACTCCACATATTGATAACTCTTTCCGTATCAGTTTTTAATTGTGGGAGCAATAATGCTAAGCTGTCTGCCTTTAGCTTTTGAGCTTTTGCCGGTGTTATTAGGGAAAAAATAAAGGCAATAACTAGGTATTTTCTCATATTGTTTTGCTTGCAGTTTCAGGTAGAAGTTTTAATAGGTAGTAGCTTAAAATTTTATGCCGACAAAATATAGGTCAAATAAAATTAATTCAAATTTTAAAAAACATAAGTATAAAAAATTAAATATGCCTTATTGATAAACTTAAATTTTTTAAAACTAAATTTATATCACAAATCCTTTTAATATTTTAATCATGAAAGTAAAAGTTTTTTTTATAATTATAGCAACAATGTGTTTTTACACTTCTGTGTATTGCCAATCACTATTTTCTATAAAATATCATTTCACCACAATAGATGATACCACTACTTATAATGTTTTTTTAGTGCGGGAAGATGATGGTTCTGGTTTCTACAGGGTAAGCTTTTATGATAATGAAAGCCAGAGCAATATGATCGTAGAATTAGAAATGCAAGAATTGATGTATAAAAAAGATGGTATTGAAGATCCGTCGAAGATATATTTTAAAGGATCAAACCCTAAAATTATTGCGGGCGATAAAGACTACCATTACTACCCTGAAAGATTTTGGTTTAAAATGGATAATCGTACTAATTTTTTTGAACCATGGGGTGTTACTTCGCCAGACGAATCAGGCACTGCGGAAGGTAAATTTATAGGAAAGCCATTTCTGTTGAACGATGCAGATCTTACAGAAAATTATGTGGCGCAATTTTTTTTACACGATGAAGAAATTTACCAGAGCCTTTTTGCAACTACACAAAGGAGCCTTACGCCAGCACAAAAACAGACTACTTTGCATTTAATAATAGTGGCCAATACCGAAGATGATAAAATAGGGAACACTTGTATGCTTGATAAAAATAGAACACTTAAAATGTACAAAGATCTGGCAGGCTTTATGGGCATTTTATTTAAGCCTCAGGAAATTTATGGCGATACATATAGCAAAGAAAATGTACAAAAAGCAGTTTTGGATCTTTATCCCGGATCGCAGGATATTGTTGTGTTTTATTATTCGGGCCATGGCTTTAGTGATCCTGGTGCCGGAAGGCAGTTTCCTAATATGGCGCTATCAGGTAAGAGTTACGAAGATGCAAAACGAAATTCATGGAGTATAGAAGATGTGTTTAATATAATTAAAAGAAAGGGTGCAAGGCTTAACCTTGTTATAAGTGATTGCTGTAATAATAGCATTGATGACAACCCAAATATTACTTGTGATGTTCCCCAAACCAGAACATCTGAACTTGGTTGGAGTATAGAAAATTGCAAAACACTTTTTATGAATCCCAAGCCAATATCTATTTTGGTTACAGCTGCACAAAAAGGAGAAATGTCCTCTGGCAATGGCATAGTAGGTGGTTACTTTAGCAACGAGTTTCGTTCAAACCTTATTACTTATTTTAAGCCACTTCACAATTATCCCACCTGGGCAGGTGTGCTGAGCGAAGTAAAGACGAGCACTATTGAAAAAGCAGATAATGCACGTTGTAGTAAACCTGGAGAGACACTAAAAACTTTTAATCAACATCCGGTTTATGTAGTGCAATAATTTTTTAACCCTTGTAAATCCTTCGTTTTAATAGCAGGTTAGTAAAAGTAAAAAAATTTTTCAGCTACAGATATCGTGCAGTAATTTTAAATCTTTCTTAATTTGCAGCCAGCTAAAGATTTTCTTGTTGATTTATAAAGTGCTAAACAATTAAAGGCACTGAAATAATTACTGCTTTGAACTTGATAAAAAAAAGCGGAATTGTTGATTTTTACCTAGAAAGAATATTTGAAATAAAAAGAATTAAATGATGACAACTTGTTTTTTAAAATATGTAATCGATCCTGCTAAAGTAACAGAATTTGAATACTATGGAAAACTTTGGATTGATTTGGTAAATGAAATGGGTGGACTTCATCACGGATATTTATTACCCCACGAAGGAGCAAATAATATCGGTTATGCTTCTTTTTCATTTCCTAGTTTGGCAGCGTACGAAATGTATAGAAACGCAATTCAACATTCACCAAAATGTTTAGAAGCATTTAAGTACGCTAACGATACACAATGTATAATAAGCTATGAACGAAATTTTCTCAAACCTGTGTTTGAAGGTTTTGCTGACAAGGCAAAATTGTTTTATTGATCAATAGGTCACTGGGGGCTTCTATAAAAATCATTAATTTAAAAACAAAATCCTTCAACATTATGAAGGGTTTTGATTTAGTAAGTTAACTAACTTTTTTTGTTGCCTTTAAATCTTTTATCTGGCGTGCCATCTTTTTTTAATGGAACGGATGTAGCAGCATTTTTGTAACGTTTATCTGGCGTGCCATCTTTTTTTAGAACCACTGCTGTTGATGCAGCAGGTTTTGCAGCCACAACTTTCATTTTACTTTCCGTTACTTTTGCAGGCGCCTTTTTTGCAGCCTGCGCCATTGTTACAGAACCCAAAAGAAATAATGCAATCACACTTGTTAAGATTTTTTTCATGTTAGTTTTTTTACTTTTAACAATGCTATAAAATAATATTTATCAACGATTGAAATTTATAGGAATTAAATTTTAACTTTTTCTAATTATTATATAACTCATGGTATCCAAGCGAAACGGCGTATTGCCTTTAAGCCAAATTTTATAAATTGGAAATGTATTTATTTTGATAAATAAATAACCCCATTTTTCATTACAAAATTTACTTTACGCATAGCTGATATGTTCTTTAATGGATCACCAGCTACGCTTATAATATCAGCTAAGAAACCTGCTTTAATTTGTCCTAAATTTTCGGTGTGAAATACTCTGGCGTTAATGGAGGTAGCGGACTGTAATACTGCCAACGGCTTCATTCCATAATCTACCATCATTTCCAATTCTCTGGCATTATCTCCATGTGTAAATACACCAACATCTCCACCAAATACAATGGTAACGCCTGCTTTAAGTGCTGCCTCAAAACTTTTTCTTTTTAGACTTATGCGATTTGGTTCAGGCTCTATACCTTTTTTCCAGCCGGCATATTGGGAAGTGGCATCGCCCGCTGCCAATGTCGGACAAAGTGCAACCGACTTACTTTTCATCAATTTAAAAATTTCTTCATCACCATCGTCACCATGCTCTATCGTTTCTACGCCACCCTCAATTGCACGGCGCATACCTTCAATTGTTGTTGCATGTGCAACAACAGGTCTACCTGTTGTTTTGGCAACCTCTACCATCGTTCTTATTTCATCAATAGTAAATGTGGGTACGCTTGCATTGTTTACGCCCCAGCGGTAATCAGCATAAATTTTAATAACATCTACGCCATGGCCCATCTGGTCTCTCACCGTTGTTGTTACATTTGCTCCATCAGTTTCTTCTGCGCCTTTTATTAAGTTCAATTCTGTGTTGTCTGATTTTGGTCCGTAACTGCCCGTAGCTACAATTGCCCTACCTGCAACAATCATTCTCGGCCCAGGTATTAAACCTTTATTGATGCTTTGTTTTAAACCAACATCATCATACCCAGCACCTTCTGTACCTAAATCTCTAACCGTTGTAAAACCCGCTATCAGCGTGGCTTTTGCATGGTTAACAGCCCTCACCATACGCTCTGCCCTGCTTTCTTTTAGAACTTGGTCATTCCATTGCGTTTCATTGTATGGATGTAAAAATAAATGCGAATGTCCTTCAATTAAGCCGGGTAATAAAGTTTGTCCGGGCATATTTATAACGCTGTCATTTGCAGTTGCGCTTGAGGTAGGACCTGCATATAAAATTGATTTGCCCTGTACAATTACCGCCCAATCAATGTGCATATCTACACCATCAAAAACTCGGTCCGGCTTTAAAAAAATTCTTTTTTGTTGCGCATTGCTGTTAATGAAAAGTATTAGCAGGATTATGGTAAAAGATATTTTCATAAAAATAAATTAGTTGGTAAAATACAAAATT
>JBBRPX010000232.1:0-5599 GCA_038227505.1 Chitinophagales bacterium | reverse complement strand
TTTAAATTTCCTGTAATCAAACATTACTATTGAACCGTTTGGCGAGAGCATGATGATCTTTTTAATGAAACCAAATGTAGCCGCTAGCCAATCTTTAGTCTATGATTATAGTCAAAAAAAACAATGATGTTTATCAGTAAATGTACTGCCCCAAAGTTCTAATTTCATTCGTTTAGTATTTACAACGTCTGTATCCCAAAAAAAGTAATTTGTTTTACGGCTGCAATATGGTAATAACATTATGTCACGTTAAATATTGGGACCTTTAAATAAATTTTACCGGCAAATATTTTATTATACTGCATATTTTATACTGATAAAAATGTATGAAACAATAAACAACATGGAGGAACAAAAGCACCCAACACAGGCACAACTACTGGAAAAAGCCGTTCTGTTTTATGACCATTACAAAAACGAATTGGAAGAAGCTACCAGGCAATTGGCCATTAACCTTAATCAATTAGCATTAGCATATTCTACAGAGAACAAATTACCAAAAGAAGCTGTATCAATAACAACGAGAATGAAAACGTTAGACAGTTTTTTAAAGAAGTTAATGCGTAAAGGATATGCTTCCTTTTTAAACCCCGCAGAATTTATAACTGATTTAATAGGGGGAAGAATTACTTGTTGGTTTTTAGAAGATTGTTATGGAATACTTAATCAAATTAGATCCTCAAAAAATATTATAACAAAGGAAGGAACATTGGAAGACTACATCCATCAGCCCAAAAAAACTGGGTATCGTTCTATACATATACTTGCCAACATTTTATCTGATACAATTGAAACAGATGACTGTGACAAATTAAAAGATACTACGCAGCATCTTGTTTGTGAAATTCAAATAAGAACAAAACTGCAGAATTTTTGGGGCGAGCTAACGCATGAAACGCATCACACAGGAAAAGAATTTAAAGAAAATCAAAGTAGTTACGAAAAAATGGTAACGGAAATGGCCGACAGGTTTGCAACGGAAGACCAGTCAACATTTGCATTACGAAATTTGTATCAAACAATAGTTAAAGGAAACTTAAACAAGAAAACATAGAGATTTAGAGACAGAACATTAACCAATGCAACTTTATCAGTTACTAATAATTCTTCAACAAGTGTTAATTCATTTTTCATCTATTTTTATCCGGCAAAAAAGAAGGTTAAACATCTTATACGATCTGGATAATTATTTCATCAATTTAAAATTTTTATTTTATTTTATGTTACTACTGAATCACACATAAATTGAATATTTTTTTTCTATTTTTAGTTCTTCTGTTGCAACTTATTTTCAGCCTTCGCAATATTTTCAATTCCTTTCACCAGTGCATCCGGTGTAAATGAAATACTGTCAATACTATGCTCTACCAAAAACTGAGAAAACGCAGGAAAATCACTGGGCGCCTGCCCGCATAAACCTATTTTTAGACTTGCTTTTTTTGCCGCAGTTATAGCCTGTGCAATGAAGTTGTATCGGAATGTATTTTGTAAGATCAATGAAAGCACCCAATACATAAAAAGGAATTGCCAATACGGCAACAAGTAAAAAGAATTTCAGTGGCAATTTTTTTGTTGAAGTGCAATTCACGTTATCTAATGGGATAAGTAAATTTTTATTCTCAAACACAAACTCATCAGAAGTTTTAGGTTTATCACTTGTAATCCTTTTAATCAAGTCAGTTGTTTCAGCTTCTTCAGTGATTTTATCGTTTCCATGCCTACATTGCTTTAGCTCCGGTTATTAAAATATTTTTCATATTTTTTACAAAATATTTTACTTGTATTTATTATAGAAATATTTGAAAATAAAACAATCCATTAAGAAATCGCAAATTACTGCTTTGGCTTTTTCTAATTTATCTAAAAGCGATTCTAGATCTGTTGATTTACGAACCAAAGAATATCTAATTCTATCGAGTGGTCAGAAAATTTGAAACCCGTAACTAAGTTTTGAAATAAAATATAATTTTTATTTTTTTTACGCTGCCATTTTTAGAATACCCCTACATTCTTCGGCACATTTCCTACACAAATCAGCACATATTTTACAATGTTTCTCTTGTGGGTGTTTCTCACATTCTTCAGCACAAGCATCACAAATATCAGCACATTCCTGGTAAAGCCTGCCAATCCATTTATTGCCTGAGCTCAACATATTAGCTGCAGCAAAGCAAACAATTACGCACTCATGGTTAAGTTGAATGCACCTTATGCGTTGAGTTACTTCGGAAGAATGCAGACATTCGTAGCCGCATTCGTTACATGCTACAGCGCAAGCGAGGCAGGCATCTATGCATTTTTTAAAATTGTGGTAATCCATTTTATTAAAATTTAAAATTTAAAAAAATTACAACTTGTTTTTTTAAAAAGGGTCTGATAATTCGCTGATGCGAATCAATTTTTTATTTACGAATTCGTTAATACCCAATTCAGAAAGCTCTCTTCCGTAGCCCGAACGTTTGGTGCCGCCAAAAGGCAAATCAGCTTGTGTCCATGTTGGATGATTAATGAAAACCATACCGGTATCAATTTGGTCTGCTACTCTTTTTCCTCTTTCAATATCTTGCGTAAATACCGAGCCTCCTAATCCGTACGGTGAATCATTGGCTAAATCAATGGCAGCCTGTTCATCTTTTACGCTGAAAAAAGTAGCTACCGGACCAAATATTTCTTCGTAGTAAATAGGATTATCAGCCAAGACATTGGTTATGATAGTTGGTTCTATAAAAGCGCCATCTCGCTTCACTCTTTTTCCTCCCATCAAAATAGTTGCACCGCCATCAACTGCTTTTTCTATCTGACTCATTATTAGCTCTGCTGCCGCTTCGCTGCTCATAGGACCTAATTGTGTGGCCGCATCCATTGGGTCACCAACAACTAACTCAGAAAATTTATGTTTAAATTTTTCTAAGAAAATATCTGCCACACTTTCTACCACAATAAATCTTTTTGATGCAACACAACATTGACCGTTATTGTTAATTCTTCCGGTTACAGCCCATTCTACCGTCTTATCCATATCAGCATCATCCAGGACAATAAATGCATCACTTCCTCCTAATTCCAATACCGATCTCTTTAAATGCTTTCCTGCCTCCGCAGCTATACTTGCACCTGCATCTTCGCTACCGGTAAGCGAAACCACTTTTATTCTTTTATCTGCTACCAATGCGGATGCCCTTTTGCCTGATATCAGCATGTTTGTATATAATCCATTTGGTGCTCCTGCTTCTTTAAATATTTCCTCAATTGCAACTCCGCATTGAGGAACGATGGATGCATGTTTTACCAAAATGGTATTACCTATCATAATATTAGGAGCGGCAAAACGGGCTACCTGATAAAATGGAAAATTCCAAGGTTCTACACCTAACAAAACACCAATAGGTTCATGCCTAATTAATGCATCACCGTGTGTAGGATGCAGTATTTTATCAGCCAAAAAACTCTCTGCATTTTTGGCATAGTAGTCAAATATTTCAGCACTTAATTTTATTTCCCCTTTTGCGTGTGCCAATAATTTGCCCATTTCTAAAGTTATCATCTTTGCTAACATATCTTCCTTTTCTCTTAGCAAACCGGCAACTTTATGCAGTACATCTGCTCTCAGTTTGTAATCGGTTTTTTTCCAACTTTTATATGTTGTTGATGCTTTTTCTACTGCTGCATCAATCTCCTCGTTCGTTATTTCAGTAAAAGATTCAATTACTTTATTTGTTGTGGGATTAACTGTTTGAATGGACATTTTAATTTATTTGTCTGGGTGAAATTGAAAGTTATTTTGCAAAAATTATGACTCCAAAACTTAAATATGTTTTAGAACTTTTCAAGTAGTTTAATGATGCGCACATCTTTTGGTTTAAACACTACTAAATTTAAAATAGAATGCAACTATTTGTATAATCAAAACTAATACCTACAAAAAATCTATGATTGTTTGTAGGTAGAAAATTACTGACGAAGTTGCGTTTTCGGAATTGTTTTTTGATTTAGAAAAGATTTGCTTAATGAAACTTACAAAATAAATGGTTGCTCACTCGTCCACCATTTCATCCGCCACTGCATGAAGATTGGAAAAACACAGTATCTAAGATAACCGTTATACCAATCTGAAATATTTTGTAGTTCCATTAAGCTAAATCAATAATTATTGAATGGATACTTTTTTACCAACTTGTGTTGCTTTAATCTGTTGGCAATAAAACTTTGTCAATAACATGAATTACTCCGTTGGAAGCACTAACATCAGCAGTAGTAACGTGTGCATCACCAATCATTACCTTTCCGTCTTTCACCATCACTTTTAAAGTACTGCCTTCTACGGTAGTTAACTCTTGCCCATCTTCCAAATCAGCAGCCATGGTTTTTCCGCTTACAACATGGTAAGTCAAAATTTTAGAAAGCTTGTTTTTGTTTTCAGGTTTCAATAAATTGTCCACCTCTGATTGGATGGCAGCAAAAGCTTCATCAGTAGGTGCAAAAACGGTGAACGGTCCTTCGCCCTGTAAAGTTTTTACCAAGCCTGCAGCGGTTACTGCAGCAGTAAGTGTTTTACAATCTGTTGAGGCAATTGCCACAATGTCTTCGGTTGTTGTCATTTCTTTTTCCATTTTTTTTGATTTTTATACAGAGAAGGAATTTTCCCTACTTAAAGAGTTGTTGTTTTAAAAATTAAACAATAGTTATTTACATCACACAGATTAAAATAGTACTGTTACTGATAAAAAAAAATTACATTCTATTTACTTTCTGCAAACTTTGCTATTTGTAAGGAGCGAAACAGTATCTTATCTGTTAATGCTGCCAGCATTTTATTTTCAATTTTAATTTCTACTTTCTTCTTGTTTTACTAATTTATTGTAAACACCCAGTATGAGAATAGGTGCTGCCCATTGTCCTACAAATGCAGCATCTTTGCTTCGTCCTAAACATTTTAAAGTAAGTGATATCGCCATTGTACCAATTGCGGTAAACAAAAATACATCGGAAGGGATTTTTTTTGTTTGCTTTTCGATTGCTTTAGTGGTTACATCTTCTTCCACAGATAAATTTTCCATTTTACTTTTTTTTATTGGTGAATTGAATTGATTGTTTATAAATTTATTTTCAATAATTGTATTATTGTGGTAATAGCTAATCAAATTGCTTCTGTCATTTCACTTTGTTTCTCCATGGGCTCCAAGCACCTGTACTCCACAATACCAGTACAATTAATAGTGGCTGAAATGGCAACCTTATCCAGCGAAGCACATCTGAGTTTAAACCAAAGGCATCTTTATGATTAATTAATTGAGCAATATTTCCCGGAAAAACTGCAACAAAAAATATGGCTACTATCCAACCGACTGTAGTTCGCTTTTTTCGTAGAAAAATCAACGAAGCCCCTAAAAGTATTTCAACAACTCCCGACAAAAGAACAACTGTATCAGGCGGTATTGGCAACCATTGTGGAACTTGTGCTAAAAAGGCTGTTCGCTGAAAACTAAGACGACTTGTACCTGCGAGAAGGAGAAATAATCCGAGAAGTATGCGGACAGTTGTTTGCGCTTTTGTTGATTGCATTACGTCATTTTTATTTTTATTTTATTAATATTTAATT
>JBBRPX010000231.1:0-5657 GCA_038227505.1 Chitinophagales bacterium | reverse complement strand
AATAAAATGTATTTATGCAACAATGCGTTTTACACAGAATTTCTCCCTGCATTTATAATACCAAACGAAGAGCGGATAACTAATTTTTCGTAGGTTTCTTTCATGGGAGGATTGACAAATTGCTCATCCATTTCTCTTAATTTATTTATAGCATATTGTTGTATTGTGAGGGATGGTAAGATTATTTTTTCCCTCATGGTAATTGAAAGGCTATCAACTGGGTAATCGCTCATCAATGAAGTTTTGCCACTGAGCTGCAATACGTACTTTTTGGTAAGCTCAAATTCATTAAAAATTTCGTTCCAAATCTCACCGTATTTTTCATCTTTATTTAAATATGCTGTAAGAGGAAAAAAGCATTTCTTTAGGACCATTTCGCAATTATCAATAAGTGTTTTAAAAAACAAAGAGTCATTGTAGAGTTGTTTTAACTGTGCAAATTTTCCATCTTTTTCTAAGGAAACCAGTGCAGTTCCAACACCATAAAACCCTGTAACATTTTGTTTAATCTGGGCCCATGCCCCTACAAAGGGAATAGCACGCAAATCTTTTAAAATTAATTTACTACCGGCATTCCGCTTTCCGGGCCTGCTGGCAATATTTGTTTCTGCATAAAATTTTACGGGACTGATATGTGTTAGATAGTCTAAAAAATCCGGATGATTTTTTAGACTCAGGTAACTTTCTAAACTTTTTAAAGCCAGTTGCTCGAGCAAAGCTTCTTCATTTGGGTGAAGCGTTATTTCTTTATTAATGAATATTGCATTACTAATGCCCGCGTGTATAAGTTGCTCTATATTATACTGTGCTGCATCAACTGTTCCAAAATTTGAACTTACCGTTTGTCCCTGAACAGTTAACTGTATTTCCTTATTACTAATATTTTTACCCATACTTGCATAAAACTTGTGCGTTTTGCCACCGCCACGAGCCGGTGGTCCACCCCTACCATCAAAGAATATTACATCGACATTATTTTCTTTTGCAATTTTTGTAAGCGTTTCCTTAGCCTTATAAATACTAAAATTAGCCATTAAGTAACCGCCGTCTTTAGTACCATCGCTAAAACCAAGCATAATGGTCTGCCGGTTATTTCTTTGCTTGAGGTGTTTTTTGTACACCACGTTTTCGTATAATTCTTTCATAATATCCGCGGCATTTTTTAGATCATCTATTGTTTCAAAGAGCGGTACAATATCAATTGTTAGATTTTCTTTTTGCCATCCGCAACTTAAAAACAATCCATAAACTTCCAGGACATTTAATGCAGAATTACACTGGCTTATAATGTAACGGTTACAACCGTCTTCGCCGTTTTGTTGTTGTATTTTTTTTATTCCTTTTATATTGATAAAAGTATCAGTAACCAAGGCGTCTTCAAAATTATTTTCCAAGTATATTTCGCTTACACTGGTTAAAAAATCTGATTTTTCTTTTATTGATAAATGAATGTAATCGGCTCCATAAATATTTTCAAGTATCATATTATGTACGCTGCTTTCCTGCCTCACATCTAACGATGCAAAGTGTAAACCGAAAATATTTACTTTATTTATTAACTCCGTGATGAGATGCAAGAAAAGTCCATTGTGTTCGTAAACAATCATCTTCTTTACTTTATCCAGCTCTGCTAGAATGTCTTCTTTCGTTAGCTCAGTTATGAAGCCGGATATAAAAATACTGTCATATAATTTTTTTTCAAGTACGTTTAATAAAACGTCAATTCCTTTAAAAGTAAGACGGCGTTTGAGTCTTCTTATTTCTAAATAATAACATTTAATGATGCTTCCCTTAAGCGCCGCCGCAACCTTTCTTGTAGTTTCAGCCGTAACAAATGGGTTACCATCTCTGTCGCCACCAGGCCAAAAACCCATTTTAATTATTGAATTACCATCATTCAATGAATCGGGATATTGGTTCTCTAAAGAGTTTACAATTCTACCTGCGGCTGTGTAAAACACATTTTCCAAGTACCAAATTAAACTGACTGCTTCATCAAATGGGGTAGGTTTTTGTTTCTTTAAGAAGGCTGTTTTGCCTAATTGCTGGAGATATGTATTTGTTTTTGCCGCATCGTTCTCGCCTAATGCTTTTGACAAATCATTTATAATACCCAATACCTGCCCTGGATAAAATTGTGTTGGATGAGCAGTTAGTACCAATTGTACAGAAAATTGTTTCAGCTTTTTTTCGATTGCCTTTTCTCTTTTATGTTGTGTAACTTCCAGTTCCAATTGCTTTAACGTACCTGCGCCTCCCATATCTGTAACCGAAGTAAATGCTGCATCTTCCAAAGCATCAAATAATACAACCTGGCGCTCTACATACTGTATCATCCTAAAAAGCATATCTAGTCTTTCCTGCTGTTCTTTATAATTGGTATGTTTATCAAAAAAAGCTTCTATAATATCAGTAGGACTCAATAATTTTTTGAACCCATCTTCGCAATCATTTTGAAAAAGAGAAAGTAAAATACCTGTTCTCTCTATTCGATGAAATGGAAGAGTAGAAAACAAACTATTGTACAATTGAAATTTTACAACAACATTATTATTAAAATTCTCTATGCCATTTAAAGTATCTGTTCCCATAAGTAAAAGTATTTCATACTGTTTATAGAAAATCATCAGCAGCGTAACGAAGTTATTTTATTATCGTTGCATTTAGGTTTTTGGCGGAGATGAACAACGTTAAAAGCAATATAGTTTATGCATTAGCAAAGTTTTAATATTTTAATCTGTAAGTAAGCATTATCTTTTACGTACATAATTAATAAATTTATAATTAAAAAAAATTGTCTTCAAACAAATTACTTAGCATGAAATATTATTTAAGAACATTAGCCATTGCTTTTTTAGGTTTAGTAGCACTTACACAATTAAGTTGTGCACAAGGACCAAACAATGTAAAACAAGTTAACAACAAATTAGAACTGATGCCTGCCAAAGATAAAGCCACAGCGGTTTTTGCATCCGGATGTTTTTGGTGCACCGTTCATATTTTTGAAGCTGTACAAGGAGTGGACAGTGCGATTGCGGGTTACGCCGGGGGAAATACCAAGAATCCTACTTATCGTGAAGTTGGAACAGAAACTACTGGCCATGCAGAAAGCGTTTTGGTTTATTATGACCCTAAAATTATTTCTTACGACGAATTGCTGAATGTATTCTTTTTATCTCAAGATCCTACAACAGTAGATCAACAAGGACCTGACAGAGGTTCATCATACAGATCTGCTATATTTTTTGAAACACCGGAACAACAATCTTTGGCAAATGCTTCAATTGAAAAATACAACAAATCAGGAATGTTTAAAAACCCGATTGTAACAGAGGTTAAAAAATTAGACGCTTTTTACAGAGCTGAAGAATACCATCAACATTACATTTTAATCAACCCAAATGAAGGTTATGTTCAAAATGTCTCAATACCAAGATTTAATTTATTCAAAGCAAAATATAAAGGAAAGCTAAAAGACTAATTAATTTTAAGAAAGAATAGATATAAGAAAACCCGCCTTTAAATGACGGGTTTTCTTATATCTATAAAACAATATAGTATTTATGCTATTTTTTCTACCTGCATGTAACTCAATTCTACAGGTGTAGCACGGCCAAATATTTTTACCTGAACTTTTAATTTTTTCTTCTCATCGTTTACCTCTTCAATAACACCATTAAAATCATTAAATGGTCCGTCGATAATCTTAATTGTCTCTCCAATAATGAATGGTTCACTCATTGTAACCCCGCCTTGGTCAGTCATCTCATCAACTCTACCTAACATTTTATTTACTTCCGCTTTTCTTAAAGAAATAATATTTCCTTTAGAACCTTTACCATCTGTAAGAAAATGCATCACGTTGCTAATTCCACTAACATGCTGAATAATATCGTCTGTAAGTTTGCCATCAGCAACTTCCATCATAATATATCCAGGATAAAAATTTCTTTCTCTCATTACCTTCTTACCATTGGCAACCTTATAAACTTTCTCAACAGGTAAGAATATTTGAGAAATAATTTTATCCCAACCATTGCGAATAATATCCTTGTCTAAATACTCTTTTATCTTGCGCTCTTTACCACTTACTACCCTAAGCACATACCATTTATTATCTTTAGCAGGTTTCTCTGCAGGCGAGGTAACTGCCAAGTCTGTTATAATATCTTCCATGATTACTTAAATAAAGAGTAAATAAATTTCATTGAGCTGTTTGCTACAAAATCCATTATACCAACAATTACTGTAATAAATAAAGTAGCACCCAAAACGATCACAGTAGATTGAGTAAGCTGGTCCCACTTAGGCCAACTAACTTTCTCTGTCATTTCAACGTATGATTCTTTTACAAAATCTGTAAATTTGTTCATAAAAATAAATTTGCCTATTAGCTAATTCGCTAATGTGCTAATGAAAAAATGAATATCAATTTGAAAATGCAACTTTTGCACCATCAAAAACTATTAGCACGGGAACTAGGATTCGAACCAAGATCAAAGGTTTTGGAGACCCGTATGCTACCGTTGCACCATTCCCGTGTTTTGCTCAACACTCAACTTAAACGAGGAGCGATAGGCGATTTATCAAGAACTTTAAAAATGAAAAAATGGATTAAAAAACCTACATTCTCTCAATTTTGTTTTAAACAACAAAGTACCAAGGGTAATGACCAAAGGTACTTTGTTGTATTTTATTAGTTTAAAATTCTTTTTTCAAAGAATTAAATCTACTCTTATTTAATGATTTCAGTAACCTGACCAGCACCTACTGTACGACCGCCTTCACGAATTGCAAACTTAAGGCCTTTCTCCATAGCGATAGGCTGAATAAGTTTTACTGTAAAGTTGGTGTTATCACCAGGCATAATCATTTCAGTTCCTTCGTTCAAAGTAACCTCTCCAGTTACATCCGTAGTACGGAAATAAAACTGAGGGCGATACTTGTTGAAGAATGGAGTATGACGACCACCTTCTTCTTTTGAAAGAACGTAAACCTCACCCTTAAATTCAGTATGCGGAGTAATTGAACCTGGCTTGCAAAGTACCATACCACGACGGATTTGAGTTTTCTCAATACCGCGTAATAAAAGGCCAGCATTATCTCCAGCTTCACCTTCGTCCAGCAATTTCTTAAACATCTCAACACCAGTACAAGTAGAAGCCAATGGTTTTTCCATTAATCCAACGATTTCAACGGCTTCACCAACTTTGATACGACCTCTTTCAATACGGCCAGTTGCAACAGTACCACGACCTGTAATAGAGAATACATCCTCTACAGACATCAAGAAAGGCAAATCAACCAAACGTGGAGGCACAGGGATGTAGCTATCAACTGCATCCATCAACTCATTGATTTTAGCAATCCATTTTTCATCACCAGCTAAAGCACCAGTTGCAGAACCTTGAATGATTGGTGTGTTATCCCCATCAAATCCGTAAGAAGAAAGCAATTCACGAACTTCCATTTCTACTAATTCAAGTAATTCTGGATCATCTACCAAATCAACTTTGTTCATAAATACAACAAGCTGAGGAACACCTACCTGACGAGCAAGCAAAATATGTTCTTTGGTTTGTGGCATTGGACCATCGGTTGCAGCAACTACCAAAATTGCTCCGTCCATTTGAGCAGCACCTGTGATCATGTTCTTT
>JBBRPX010000230.1:0-5665 GCA_038227505.1 Chitinophagales bacterium | reverse complement strand
GAAAACCTAATAGTAAAAACAATGGAGCATTTTGGTGGTGGGTTTGATTTTATTTTACACTCCATAGGTATGAGCATAAATGTGCGCAAGGGCAAACATTATACTGAGATAGATTATATGCATAATCTTAAAACTTTTGAAATAAGCAGCATGAGTTTACACCGTGTGTTGGCTTGTTGTATGAAGCATGAAGCATTGAATGAATGGGCAAGTGTTATTGCTCTCACATACATCGCAGCTCAAAGAGTTTTTCCTGATTACAATGAAATGGCTGATGCAAAATCTTTGTTGGAAAGTGTTGCACGCAGTTTTGGGTATCATTACGGAGTTAAAAAACATGTTCGTGTAAATACCGTTTCTCAAAGCCCTACAAGAACGACAGCAGGTAGTGGTGTAAAGGGTTTTGACGGATTTATTTCTTATGCTGAAAAAATGAGTCCACTTGGTAATGCAAGTGCTGAAGATTGTGCAAATTATTGTGTTACACTTTTTAGTGATCTGACGAGAATGGTAACGATGCAAAATTTATTTCACGATGGTGGATTTTCTAATACCGGCGTAACCCAGGGAGTTATTGACCAAATGGAGAAGTAATAAGTATTGAGATGTTAGTATTTAGTATTGAGATAACTCATTCAAAAAGGTTCTGTAAACCAAAACCCTCCTTTTTTGCGGAGGGTTTTGATTTATAATTTCTCAATACTGATTTTTCAATGCTTGATACCTATTTTAGTATTCATCCTCATTAAAAAAGAAGTCTTCCTGACTTGGGTAGTCTGGCCAAATATCTTCAAGACCTTCGTAAAGATCGCCTTCATCTTCGAGTTCCTGTAAGTTTTCGATCACTTCAATAGGGGCGCCGCTGCGTATACCGTAATCTATTAATTCATCTTTAGTTGCCGGCCAAGGTGCATCTTCCAAATGTGAGGCAAGTTCTAGTGTCCAAAACATTGTTGTATCTGTTTAATTTTGTGCAAATGTAGATGTTCGTACGAAATAACCAAAAGTGTTTTTTTAACATATTTGGGAACAAATTTTACAGAGCTAAAAAAGCAGGTATTTTATTGATAGTTAGGGGATAAAGCCATATTTCCTTTATCAGTAATTTTTTCCAAAGCCGAGAAGTGGGTGTCAAAAAGAAAGGATTAAAAAATTATCGTCATATTTATTATTTATTTTGTGCAAATGTTAGTAGCTCGGCAAATAGAAAAATCTTACGGAGAATTACAGGTTTTAAAAGGTGTAGATCTTACGATAAACAAAGGGGAAATTGTAAGTATTGTTGGTTCATCGGGTGCTGGAAAAAGCACATTGCTGCATATCGTTGGTACATTAGATGCTCCTGATAAAGGAGAAGTTTTTTTAACAGGTAAACGAATAGATAATTTATCAGGGAAAGCATTGGCAAATTGTAGAAATAAAAACATCGGATTCATTTTTCAGTTTCATCACCTATTACCTGAATTTACAGCTTTGGAAAATGTATGTATTCCAGGCTGGATTGCCGGTACAAAACGAACAGACACAGAAAAAAAAGCTGCGAAGCTTTTAGAAACGCTTGGATTAAAAGACAGGCTACAAAATAAGCCCAACCAATTATCAGGCGGAGAGCAGCAAAGGGTTGCAGTAGCAAGAGCTTTAATAAATGATCCGCTGATAGTAATGGCAGATGAACCAACCGGAAATCTTGACAGTGCAAACGGCCGTGATTTGTACAATCTCTTTATTGAATTACGTGATAAATTTGAACAAACATTTTTAATTGTAACGCACAACGAAGAACTAGCTAATATGGGCGATAGAGTTGTAGTTATGAAAGACGGGAGGATAGTTGCTTAGTTGACTCGTTGATTTGAAAAAAGTGTTGTAATCTTTAAGAAATTTATAATTAACTATTCAACAAATCAACGAATCAAACTATTTAAACCTTTATCGTACTCATTCCACCATCTACATGCATAATTTGCCCTGTTATCCACGATGCATTTTCAGATAATAAAAATGCTGCCATGTTTGCAATATCGCTTGCTGTACCAATTTTTTTTAATGGATGGCGAAGTGCATTTGCAGCCTTTTTTTCATCTGTATTTAGTAGGGTGGCAGCAAGTGGTGTATCAGTTAATGATGGAGCAATACAATTTACTCTTATGCTCGGTGCCCATTCTGCTGATAACGCTTTTGTAAGCCCTTCAATAGCACCTTTAGAAGCTGAGACTTGTGAATGAAAAGGTAAGCCAAGTTGCACAGCAACGGTTGAAAATACAACAACGGAAGCATGTTGACTTTTTTTAAGTGCAGGGAATGCAGCTTGTAAAATTTTTATTAATCCACCAACCTGTAAATTAAAATCGGTCGTAAAATCTTCAGGCTTTATTCTGCCAAAAGGTTTTAAGTTTATGCTGCCCGGGCAATACACAACTCCATCAAGCACTTCTGGTAAAAATGAAAAATTAATGTCATCGTCCATCACATTTAAATGATGATAAACAATATTATCACTATTGTCAACTGCGTGTGTATTGTAAGTGCTTATAACTTTATCGCCTTGTGCAGCAAGGGTTTTAGCCATTTGTAATCCTATCCCTGATGATGCGCCTATAACTAAATATGTTTTCATTAAGTATTTTTATTTGATGTTGTTTAAATCTTTTATGAGCGTGGTCAATAAAGAAACAATTTCACTCTTAAAATTTACATTATGAAAAAGCTGATAATCGAGATTAGAAAAATTTCAATTTCAGAGGAAGGTTGCGCTGTATTGCCAAGTAATTTCTAGTTACACATTTAAAAGCTAGTCAATCATCGGGAGATTTTTTCGGCAACGCTGTCTAATTCAAACTAAGTTTATTTAATTTCTTTAATCATCGTCTTTAATTCTTTTTCTGTAACGTTTTGTTTTTCTGCTTTGTCATAAATAGTTAATAGAAAAACAGATTCGTCATTAAATACCAAATAGGTAATTATTCTTGCACCACCACTTTTACCTTTATTTTTGGAAGCAATTGCCAATCGGAGTTTATAACAATTTTCTCCTAATGGAGTTCCTGTTGTTGGATTTTTGGAAAGGATAGAAACTAAATTTTCAAACTCATTTTTTAATGAAGGATATTTTTTTATCAGTCTTTTAATTTCTTTAGAAAATTTGTCTGTAGGAAAAACACTATAACTCATTTAGTAATTGTTGAGCAGTTTTTAATTGTATTTTTCCATCCCTATGAAGTTTTACTTCATTCATAGCTTCTTTTAAATCTTCCATTAAAGATGCAGCTTCATCTGAAAATGTTTTCGTTTTAATGTAAGACTGACTATCCAAAAATTCCATTACAAATGGAACTTTTGCTTCATTCCTTATATCAACCAATACTTTCATAAGATAAGTTTAACGTGTTTAAATATTTCTTTAGTAAAGTTATAAAACAGTTTAACTAAATGAGCCTTCTAAAATCATTTTACTGAGATAATAATCCTTTTAACCTAACTGCAACTTTTTCGGCATTAGGTAACATCTCTTTTTCCAGAATTACATTCATTGGTACCGCAGGTAAATTTAGAGCACCCATTACTTCTACAGCCGCATCTAAGTTTTTAAAACATGCCTTGGAAACCCTGCCTGCGAGTGCTTCTGCAAAAGAATTATTTTGTTGCTCCTCTGTTAGTATTAAACATTTGCCGTGTTTTTTTACGGTAGCAAAAATAAGTTCTTCATCTAACGGGAAGAGCGTTCTCAAATCTACAATTTCTATTTGCCCTGCAAATTTTTTGGCGGCAGCCTTTGCCCAATAAACACCCATGCCATAAGTTATAATACAGCATGTTTCGCCGGCATTTAATTTTTCGTCATTAGCATGTAATACAATGTTCCCTTTACCTAATGGAATAATATAATCTCTGCTCGGTTCTGTATTTTTTGCATCTTCCGTCCCAGGTACTTTGCTCCAGTACAATCCTTTGTGCTCCAGCATTACAACTGGGTTGGGGTCTAGAAAAGCAGCTTTAAGCAAACCTTTCATATCGGCCGCACAACTTGGGTAAACAATTTTGATTCCTTTGATGGTGAGTAAAGTACTTTCTATACTGCCACTGTGGTAAGGACCTCCGCCGCCATAAGCACCAATAGGTACTCTTATTAAAGTTTGTATCGGAAACTTGCCACAACTCAAATAGCAGCTTTTAGAAATTTCTGTCACCAATTGGTTAAGCCCCGGATAAATATAATCTGCAAACTGAACTTCTACAATTGGCTTTACACCCACGGCACTCATACCAACGGTACTGCCAATAATATATGCTTCCTGTATGGCTGTATTAAAAACACGGTGGTCGCCAAACTGTTCTGCCAATGTTGCTGCTTCTCTAAAAACGCCGCCAAGCCTGCGTCCTACATCCTGTCCGTAAACCAACGCTTCCGGATGATCCTCCATTATTTCTCTGATGGCGAACAAAGCAGCATCAACCATCAAAACTTTTTCTTTGTCTTTGGGTACACGTTCTCCTTTTTCTTCAGAAATAGTTGTCGGTGCAAAAATATGGTTGGTTACAGATGATACAAGCGGTTCCCGAGAAGCGACAGCTTTATCAAATTCAGTCTTTATAAATTCAGCTGCGGCTGTTTCTATTTTGTTGAGATGGTTTTCATCAACTCCTTGCTGCAATAAAATATTTCTTAAATTATCGTACGGGTCGTCGTTGCTATGCTTACGCAGATCATCTTCTGTGCGGTAAAAATCTTTGCGAACACCACTTGTATGATGCCCGAGCAGTGGCACACGTGCATGTACAAGGTACGGCGTTGAATTATCTCTCACCTCATTTATTACCTGTTGCATGGCACCAAAACTTTCTTCAAAATTATAGCCGTCAATGCTTATTCTTTTTATGCCTTTAAAACCTTCAATAAATTCATAAGCGTTGCAAGTACGTGCTTCTGCTGCAGTTACGCTGATACCCCACTCATTATCCTGTACTAAAAAGATAATGGGTAGCTGGTGCAATGCTGCAAACTGAAACGCTTCGCTTACTTCGCCTTCGGTTACAGATGCATCGCCAAGGGAACAGATCACAATCGGTGGTTGGGAATTAGGAATTGGGAATTGGAAGCTTCCGTCGTCTATGGTCTGTGGTCCGTGGTTTATGCTCCTTAAATACTTCAACCCCTGCGCAACGCCGGTTGTAGGAATAGCCTGCATACCGGTTGCACTGCTTTGGTGTATGATAGTTGGTTTATCTTCTCCTCTATAATTTGGATGATTGTAATATGATCGACCGCCCGTAAAAATATCTTCGCCCTTTGCGAGTAACTGCAACATTAAAGCATAAGGCGAAAAACCCATGCCAAGCATCATGCTTTCATCTCTATAGTACGGACTCACATAATCGCAGGGTAATAAATTATATGCTGTGGCAAGTTGTATGGCTTCGTGGCCACGACTTGTACTGTGCACGTATTTACAAATGCTGCGGTTGGCTTCGTAAATAGCTGCCATCGCTTTTGCCTGGCAAATATGTGTGTAGGCTTTTAATAAAATGTTCTGATCCAAAAGAGAATAAGGTTGTGGTGAAAGTCGTTTTATACACTGCAAATTTAAGTTGCAGCGGGTGTAAAAGTATTTTTTTCTATAAGTCTACATATTTGTTTTCTATTATCGGAATGGAATTGCTTTTGGTT
>JBBRPX010000229.1:0-5673 GCA_038227505.1 Chitinophagales bacterium | reverse complement strand
TTTCGAACTTGAGTTGAAACGTGCCTTCTTTTATCTCGGTAACTGGCAATACACGCGAGGTTGAGTCACCCGCTTGCTGCAGCAAGCGATGAGCAATTTGACGGATAATAAGGTTCACTTGCTTTGCTCGCAAGTCGCGGTTTGTGAAAGACGAGGCGATAAAAAAAATAGCAAGCATCGCGATGGCAATGCCGGAACCAATAACCAACCGATGATTGAAAAAACTGGTAAAAAAAGAATTTACACGCATTTACATTTCTTTTTACAATTCATTTACAATGAGTGGCAACGTGGTTGCGTACGTTTGAATACGTGAAGTTAAAACAAATTTTGTTTATGAAACTTTTCAAAAGAAATAGTTAAACCATCTATCAAATTTATTTTCAATTTAAAACTCTACACTATGAACAACAAAATGTCACTCTCTTATTTAATTTTAATTATTGCTCCTTTGTTCAGCGCTTGCCGTGGGCCAGTAGTAAAGGAAGATGAAACTAATGCATCGGTAAGCTCTGTATTCTTGAGCAATGGTGCGGGTGAAAAATATATTATAGATAAGAAGGAAAGTGTTGTAGCATGGAAATGTTCAATGGTATTTGCTAATAAGGGCGGGCATACAGGGTACATCTCCCTATCAAAAGGCGAATTGATGATTGAAAAAGGCAAGCTTTTGGGTGGCACAATTGAAGTTGACATGAATACAATTGCCGATGAACATCATAAGAGTGACAACAACCTTATTGAACACATAAAATCGCCAGATTTTTTTGATGTTAATAAATTCCCTATGGCTACATTCATAATTACCAAAGTTATATCAGAGAAAGGTGAGGATATAAACGTTACCGGAAACCTGACTATTAAAGGGATTGCGCACGCAGTTACTTTTCCAGCGAAAATAGAAGTAAAGGCCGGAATTGTTAGTGCGAATGGTAAAGTTACGATTGATAGAACACAATGGGATGTCCGTTATAGGTCTGTAACTTTTTTTAATAATTTAGCGGATAAGGCTATTTCGGATTCCATTGAATTCGATATGAAGATTGTAGCAAAAAGATAACTAGCTGAACCTGCATTGGGTTAATTGAAATACTTAGGTAATTGAAAAATAATTATGAAACACATACATGTATATGCTTTGTTATTGATGCTTGTTTGTCACACCTCCTGTGGACAAAACCAAACAAACCCACCACAAGATAATATCAAGTACAATAGAACAGGATTATCCGAATCTCAACTTAAAGAGGCTGCCACCTCCAAAGTGCCTGTAAGTATGGTTCGGAATGTACGGCAAGCTAGAAACGGAGATATTTTAATTGCTTCTTATTTAGGCGTGTTTCGATACAATGCCCGCCTGAATGACGCAGTCGGGCAGGGAACATCTTTTACTAATATATCAAGTGAAATAGGTTGGCCGACTTTCTGGGATGTGTTGGAAGATAGAAAAGGAAATCTTTGGTTCGCTTCTCAGGATTCTGGTGTTTATCGTTACAATGCGAAATCCCTGCCTACCGGACAGGCAGGCTTTCAGCATTTTACAACAAAGGATGGGCTTGCCAGCAATACAGCATTACATATTTATGAAGATAGAGCCGGTAATATTTGGTTTGGAGCAAGCCGTTACGATGGAAAATCTTTTAGAAATTTCACCACAAAAGATGGATTCCCCAGCAACAGTATTCGTTTACTTCTTGAAGACAAAACCGGCAAGCTTTGGTTTGGTGCACAAGGAGAAAATATGTTCGTTTATGATGCCCGCCTGAATGGGGAAGTCGGGCAGGGAAAAACATTTACCGTTTTAAAAAACAAAGACGGCAAAGCGTTTAAAAACGTTTGGTCAATAATCGAAGATAAAAAAGGAAGCATTTGGTTCGGTGACGTTGATGGTCTTTGGCGTTATGACGGCACTACTTTTACAAACGTATCGCAGAGGGGGGCTTATGCAATAATCGAAGATAAAAAAGGAAACATCTGGACTACTGGTGAAGTAAATCCTAATGGGAACGTCTGGGCACTTTCACGTTATGATACAAAGTCCTTGTACAATAAAATGCCCACTGTAACAGAAATTATTTCAGGACCGCCAGCTTTTTTGGGGCTTTTGGAAGCTAATGATGGAAGTATTTGGTTTGGCGGTTTGGGTACTAGTAGTGGAGTGCATCGTTATGATGGAAAGACCATCACGGACTTTAGAAGGAAGGAGGGTGAGAAATAATATATAGACGACACCCAGAACTAGAATTTTATTGGAAGAGAAATTGATAAGAATGATTTTGACAAAAAAACCCGATTAATTAATATAACATGAATAGACTATTTATTATTATAACTATCCTCCAAGGATTGACTCAAACGGTAGCAGCACAAACAATTTACTCAGCAGAAATTGAAGCGCAAATAAAGAAGGTTGAAAACAATCTATTTAGTCGTGTAATTATAAATGATAAAGGTTATAACATTTCTGAACGCATGGCTTTTTATAAAGTTAAAGGGCTAAGTATAGCTGTTGTAAAAGATAATAAAATTGAATGGGCAAAAGGCTATGGCTTTGCTGATGAAAAAGAAAAACGATTGGTTACTACCGCTACTCTTTTTGAACCTGGCTCAATTAGTAAATCCTTAAATGCTTTGGGTGCACTGAAGCTGGTACAAGAAAATAAAATGGAGTTAGATAAAGACATTAATACTTATTTAAAATCTTGGCAGTTTCCTTACGATAGTATTTCAAAAGGTAAAAAAATAACCTTAGCTAATTTATTAAGTCATACTGCTGGCATAGGCGTACATGGTTTTCTGGGTTATGATAGAAATACTAAATTACCTTCTCTTATAGAAATTTTAGATGGAAGATCACCCAGTATCAGCCCTGCAATTCGCTCATTTACGGAACCTAATGTAGCGTTTGAATATTCAGGAGGCGGAACTACCATTTCTCAGTTAATGATAGAAGATATAAGCAAACAACCTTATCATTTATTTATGCAACAAAATGTATTAACTCCGTTGGGCATGACCAATAGTTTTTATAATCAACCACCTACTAAAGATAAACTTAAACAATTAGCTACTGGATATGATAAAGACGGAAATGAAATTGAAGGTAAGTTTCATGTGTATCCAACACAAGCAGCTGCGGGATTGTGGACAACACCTACCGATCTAGCAAAATATATGATCGACATTCAACTTTCCATTAAAGGCAAATCCAATAAAGTATTAAATAAAGACTTTGCGCAATTGCATACCAATCGCTTCTTAAAAGATGCAGATGTAACCTTGGGTTCATTTAAACAGGATCGAAATGGTGAAGCCTACTTTTTTCACGATGCAGGAAATGATGGATTTCGTGGATTATATTTTGGGAGTATTGAAGGTGGAAACGGAGTAGCCATTGTTGTAAATTCCGATGTGGGAGATATCATTTATGAATTATTGAATAGTGTAGCAATAGTTTACAATTGGAAAGGTTGGGATAAACCAAAAAATGTGCAAACAATTACAATTGACAAATCTTTGTATAATAAATATAAAGGTCTGTATGTTGTGGATAGCAGTTTTATTGAAATTACGCAAGAGAAAGATGAGTTGTATTATTATGCTCAAGGTCAAAAAGCAAAAATGTATTTCACCACTATTGTTGATTTTATGAATATTGAATTTGCATCAGAAAAAACATTTGTTATAAACAAGTCTGGTGCAGTTGAAGGTTTTACAAAAAGGCTTAAGGGAGACACATTACCTCCTGCGAAAAAAGTATATGATATTGAAATGGCTAACGTTAAAAAAGGGCAATATTCTCAATTTGGGTGGCACCTTCTTGAAAACAAAAGGTTTAATGAGGCAATTCAATTCATGCAAACAGGGAAAATAAAAAACCCTTCTGATATTGCTTTGAGCCGAAACTTAGCTCATTGTTACTTATTTAAAAATGAATACAAAAAAGCAATTGAAACATATGTAACTTTTAATTCAAAAGAGGATAAGCTAACTTTAAAAGAAGAACTACTTTATTTAAAGACGAAACGGTTTGATAAAGAGTTGATAGAAAAAGCGATTAAGGCGTTACATCTATAGTACAATAGGAGGGAAGCCAATAAAGGTTTCAGCAAAGAAATAAATTAACAAACTAGATATGGACGGCTACGAGATTCAAAATCAAGATATACTATTTGACTTTATCGCAAAATACATTTCTTTGACAGAAGAGGAGAAGAAATCCGATCCTTTTTTTAACACAAGCACAAAATAAAATGAAGGTTGCTTTGTTTGTAATACTGCTGATATTAGTAGACTGTAGTTCATGTAATAATGACGAAAACATATATGACAACAATGGGGCGGTAATCAGCCGCCCCTATGTGTGGAAAACCTCCATTACAGATGACGATAAAACAACAGGCGGGGCAATTGCAATACAACTTGTTTATAAAGAGCAAAATGTTGTTGTCTCAGCTAGAAAAAATGGCCATCGTTCACTACTTTCCTTAAATACTGCAACAGGTAATGTAAACTGGCAGTGGGATGATCTTTTGAGCTTGATTACTGATCCTGGAGTAAAAGACTATATATATATTGAGGGAAATACATCTTATCTGAAAGAAAACTTATTATTCTTTACATATTCTACCAGTTCCTATTGCATTGATTTAAGTACTGGACAAACTTATTGGAAATATAAGATCAGGAGGTCGAGACCAAGCATTAATAGTGGCCTTAACGATTCTTACTTTTCAACAGGGTCTAATTACGACATTGAGGAAGACGCCAAAATATATACAGGTAACATATTATCACCTGTTGAAGAGCAATTATTATTAACGCCAGACTACACAAGTGTTGCCAAAGCCGTTTTAGCAGGCAGAATGATGGATATATCATCAATCAACAAAGACGGGATAGATTATTTAATCTTTGCAATTGAAAACCCCACGAGAGAATTTACTCCTGCTGGCTGGGGTCTTACTGAACTTAACCTATATAATCTAACTGAAAAGAAGTATGTGTACAAAAAGGTGGCTATTAATCCTATCAAGGATACAAGGGCTGCCGGTGATATAACCTACCAAGCACCTAATTTGTATTTTCAATCATCGAAATACATCCTTAGCTATAATGCCATGACTGGCGTAGAGAACTGGAGAACTTATCTTGGATCGGCACCTTTGTTGTCTAACATGCTGTTGGCCGAGAACAAACTCTTTAGTGCTTGTGAGGATGACAACTACCTGTTTTGTTTGGATGCCACCACGGGCAGTATATTATGGAAGATACACAACACGGGCACATGTTCGCCAATAAGCTACCTCAACGGGGTGCTTTACTTTCTTGGCGGTGGGGATGGTTTGCTCCATGCAGTGGAAGCAGCTACGGGCAAAGTGCTGTGGAAGATAAAATCACTGGATGTCAACACTAACTCTGCTGCTTATTTCTATGGCTCAGTCAATGCGATGCCGGGCAAAAATGGAGGCAGGGGCGTAGTGGTGGCTACCTCGGGCTTGAACGCGTACGCGTATGAGGCGGCTAGGTAGCAAAAGTAGGTTTTCAACCTTGTTGCTAGTGCTGCTAATAGTGTCCTCAAGCTCTTGCAACAGCGATGAAAATATATATGACAACAACGGGGCGGTAATTAGCCGCCTCTAGCTGTTCGACATGTTCCGCAGGGCATGTCGA
>JBBRPX010000228.1:0-5695 GCA_038227505.1 Chitinophagales bacterium | reverse complement strand
GTCAATTTTGGACAATAACTTTTTATATTTTGAAAGTTTTATTTTGTTACACGTACCTGCATAGCAAAATCATAAGTCTTTAATAGAGTAAACATAATTTTATTTGCACCTACAAATTGAAAATAACTAAGAGATTTTATAATATTTAAAAATAAATAATATCGTTAATGGTATGTGTATTTCTTTTAATTTGAATTTCCTTATAAAATTTTAAGGATTTATATTTTAAACTTTCATTTTTAAAAACCTTTTTATGATTGAAAGTTGTATGTATAAAAATCTAGCAAATTATTTACATAAATGGAGAGAGGCATATAGATGTACAGTGTAGCTAATGTATTTATTTTACCGGCTTTCGATATTTGCATTAATGCTTTAAGTAAATAAAGTAAGATTTAGGATATTAATTTTCTGATAACGACACTCGCTGCAACTGCGCCAAACATTGCAGGCATGTATGAAATGGTACCATAAACTGACTTCTTATAATTGCTTCCATCGGTTAAAATAAGACTTTCTTTATTTGGAAGTTCCGGTGAAAAAACACATTCAACCCCTTTTTTAATTTGATGATTTATTTTGAGCATTTTTCGTATTTGTTGGGCAAAGACGCAATTGTATGTTTTAGAAATGTCAGCAATCAAAATGTTTGTCGGGTCCATTTTACCACCGGCACCCATGCTACTTACCAACGGGATATTTCGTCTAAAAGCAGCAACCATAAAAGTAATCTTAGGAGTTATGCTATCAATAGCATCAATCATATAATCTATTTCATGATGTAAATATTCAGGAACTGTTTCAGGATTGATAAATTTTTTAACAATATTTACAATAATTTCAGGGTTAATTTCTTTCAACCTCGCCTGCATAATATCAGCTTTGTGTATACCATGGTTTGTAGCAAGCGCCACAAGCTGTCTGTTGCGATTAGTTGAATCAACGAAATCGCCATCTATAATTGTTATCTCCCCTACTCCACTTCTTACAATAAATTCTGCCGCAAAAGAACCAACACCACCAAGGCCTACAATCATAACGTGGCTTTCAGCAAGCTTTTTTAAAGCGATTTCGCCAATAAGTAATTCTGTTCTGCTTAGCCACGAAAAATCAGTTGTCATAATTTTATAAAGCAATCGCCAAAAACTTGTTTAGCGTTTTTTTCAATTTGTAATTGTAAGGCTTTAAGATCGATTTGCAAAATAGCAGTTGCCGCATTATATATTTCTTCAATTGAAATATTTGCATCGTCGGTTTCAAAAAAAACATTTGTAAGATTGATAGCTTTTAATGTTTCTCTCTTGGATGGTTGCAAAATACTTTTTCCAAAAGATAAAAAAAAGCCTTTTTTAGTAAGTTGCTAAGCAAGTAATGGGTTCTTATTAAAGCCATGAAAAATAACGTGGACAAGATTTTTATGCAAGCTGAGCATTTTAATTATTTCATCATATGCTTTTACACAATGTAAAACAAGTAGTTTTTTTAATTTGTTCGCCAAAATTATATGTGCTGCAAAAACTTCTTGCTGTAAGACAAAATCAGTCTTACAAACTTTATCTAAACCACATTCTCCAATTGCAACTAAAGTATTACGGCTGGCAATGTTTTCTATTTTTGTCATTTCTTCTCGCCATGTCAATTTATTTATATAGTTTGGATGTAGCGCAGCAGAAAAATAATTGTCTTTATTGATGCTATCAAAATTTTTGTAAAAATTCTGTATTTCAATATTTTTTTTTTTACCGGCTATTTTGTGGCAGTGAAAATTGATGAGCAAATTTTAATGTTTTAAAAATTGAAAATACATACGTTTCCATGTTTATTTGTATAGGTATTTTAAATAAAAAAGGCAATCTCTATTTGTATAAGAGATTGCCTTTACCAACTATTAAAAACAACTTTTAATTTTTAATGATCGATTTTGTTTGAACTTTTCCTGTCCCATCATCATAACGTACCATATAAAGACCGCTGTTTAAATTACCGATGTTTATTTGAGTTTGTTGGGTACTTGGCATTGCCATTTTTTGCAAAATAATTTTACCATCGGCGCTGTATAAAGTAAACATAGCTTTTTCAGTTGCTTTGTTGTGTTGAATTGTAACCTGCTCAAAGGCCGGCTGAGGATATACTTGTAAATTATCCAAAGCAGTTTCTTTATTGTACAATTTTATTATTGCAGAGTATTTAATTTTCCCGTCAAAATCTACATTTTTTATGCGGAAGTACATCGTACCTGATATTTTATCAGCATAATTTAAACCGTATACAGTTTTACCTGTCGCAGCCACATAACCAATATTTTGAAAACCTACTCCATTATTACTTGTTTCTACATAATAACCTTGAACATTTACTTCATGACCTACATTCCATAAAAGTTTTGTAGTGCCATCATCCATTTTTCTTGCAACAAACCCTTCGAAGGTTACAGGTAATGCACCTCCTTGCACTGCAATTGAAAGGTCATCAAATAATACTCTGTCGTTAGCTGTTCCGGGTTTAACTCTAAATGTAAATTCGTATCTTATTTGTTGTCCTGCTACCAAATCTTGATCTGTTAATCTAAGGCATAAATTGCCAGCTGTACTTGGCAAAGAAGTATAAACCGGGCCATTTGCTGTTGTTGCTAAAACTTCTAAAGGAGGATTCGAAGCCGCAGTAATTATCCTGATTCTGTATTCGGTGCCTACCGGAGCTTCATATTTGAAACCGATCGTAGTCTGTCCTGTCTCAGCTAAAACATAAACGGGAGAAATTAGACTACCTGTTCTTCCATTCAAGCCACTATTTTCTATTTCTGCTCCTAATGTTGAGCTCCAATTAAAAGCTACATCATTCCCATCGGAATAAATACTTGGAGAACTAAATCCCTCATCAGAAGTATTGAAATTTCTGAACACGCTACAGCCAGTAACGCTTGTTGAGGTTGTGGGGTATTGCGCAGATGCTGCAATGAATGTTAAGCATGTTAATGCTGAAAGTAAAAACTTTTTCATAAATTTCAATTTTTTGTGTTAAGTAAGAATTTGAAAAAAAGTTCTCAATAAAATAAGGGACCAGATAGGTTAGACGTAGGATGTAACAGGATACAGATATAACTCAAATATAATGCCGCCATGATTAAATAAGAGGATTTTTCAACCCAGATAAAATTTGTGCTTTTTTAAAGCTAAATTAAAATTTACAGCCTTAAAATTTATTATTTTTTAAAAGATTTTAGAAATCCAGAAAAACAAAAAATCAACATTTCGTGTAAGTTTATCTACAAATACCAAACTTGTTAAAAAAAGTATAAATAGGATGATTAACTATGATTATAAAAAAGTCAGTGTATTTTTATTATCTAAATATAAAAAATGAAAATCTGTTTACTATCAATTTTAATGTGTTGCACGTTATTGAGTAAAAGCCAACTAAAGCTTATCACACAGGCTACTATTTCAACTACAACAAATATAATAGCCCCGGAAGATGAAGATGTATCGCAGATACAAAACCAGGGTGGCGGAGGTTTTAATTTTAGAAATTTTGGCGATGGCGAAACCAAAAGTACCACGTACATAAAAAATGACCTTGTAAAAACCAATTATAAGTCAGAATCTTTTAGAGGCAGCATGTATAGAAATAATTCAACTAAAATTACAACGACTATTTTCGAAATAATGGGTAATAAACAGGGCTTTTATTCATCCGATAATGATCAGGCAGAAATGGCAAAAAGAATGGATAGTATGATGAAAGAACGAGCTAAAACAGACACGAACATAAAACCTCGCACCCGAACTGTTACGTTTGCCAATACCATTGAGTACATAAATGAAACGAAGAAAATTGCAGGTTACAATTGTAAAAA
The DNA here is from genome assembly GCA_038227505.1 of Chitinophagales bacterium. Classification (GTDB taxonomy): domain Bacteria; phylum Bacteroidota; class Bacteroidia; order Chitinophagales; family Chitinophagaceae; genus Ferruginibacter. Next base: position 1,839 of record JBBRPX010000228.1, on the reverse strand, counting down.
AGCTTTGATAATTACTGATAAACTATTAAGTAAAGATACCCTTGCAGTGTGGTATACGCCGGATGTGAAATTTGCCTATGTATCGTCTACAGGCGGAACCAGCGGTTTTGGAAATTTAGGTGGCACTGCGGGAAACATTCCTTTCGATAAAATTGATGGTTTTGTGATGATGTATGAACGTAACATGCCACGTGGTAGAAAAATGGAAGTAAAGGTTACAAAAATTGAAACTGAAAAAGAAATACCTGATAAAGAGTTTGAAATTCCAAAGGATGTAGAAATAAAATCTATGAAAGAAATGACTGGCCGGGGAGGTGGAGGTTTTAGAATACAGCGACAGCAATAATTTTCTTTAATAAAAAACCCGACAGTTAAAATGCCGGGTTTTTTTATAACTTTTTTATTTAAAACTTTATGCTGTCAATTATTTTGTCATATTCGGCTGATTTCTTAATGTCGCCTTTAGCACGGTAAGCATCACTCAAATAACCTGCTACCTGTTTATAATTTATTTTTTGTTTAGTTGTCAGAGTTGTTTTCTCGCCAAAAAACTTTATCATTTTTTCTCCGTAAGGTAACAATTCATTCATGTAGCTCATCGAAGATTCATTAAATGATTTCTTCTTTTTTAATTCATCAGGCTTGGTTAACTTCCCCTCTTTAATAAGTGCAGCTTTAGTGCTGTAATCAGCGGCCACATTAAATAGATGGTTATTTAAAAGCATGGTAGCATCCACGCCTGCATCTACATCAATTGCAGATTTCAAAACAGTCGTTAGCTTTAAGAATAAAGTAGTGTCAGGTGTTTTGTTATCATTTGCCCAAAGAGCATTGTACATTTCTACTCCATAATTATAACTGTTTGCAAAATTACGTGGGTCTTTACTGTACAACTCATCGTAGCGTGCAAACAAAGCATTTTTGTCACCCGTTTTTGAAATTTGTTCAACTTCTACAGCATTCCAATAATTATTATTTGGATAAGCAGCCTTGGCTTTTGTAAGGATTGCCTGTGCATTTGTATTATCATTTTTCCCCAAATAGTATTGGGCTAAATATTCATACACTCTTTCATAATCTGCTCCCGTAATACCTGCATCTGTTATTCTTCTGTAATTAATTACAGCATTTGCTGTATCAGATCCCTGTAAAGCTGAAGCAGCAATATTCATAACCAAAGCAGTATCCAGCTTGTTCAATTTTATCTCTTCGTATGTATAATTTTTAGCTAAAATAAAATTTTCCATCTCCTGCGATTTAGAAAATGCATTAAAAGCTGCAATAAAATTTTTAAGGTTAAAATCCTGAGCACCCAAATCATAAAAACCCAAATAAAGATCAAGATAAGATTTGTAAAATTCTGTTTTCATTCTCAAATCCAATTTATCTAATTGCTGATTTTTTTTGAAAGCTTCAAAGGCTGTGAGTTTGTAATTATATGCATCAGCTTTGGCAACAGTTGTATCTCGGGACAATGAATTATAAATTCTTCCTTTGTAGTACCACGCTTCAGCACTTGCAGCATTTTTTGGATCAGATATATATTTTTCTATAGCAACTTTTGCAGCAGCGTATTGTTGCTTATCCATTATTTTTCCAATATCCTCGAGTGATTGTGCTTTTGTGCTAGCAGCAGCAAACAAAACAAAGGAAAAAACGCATAATTTTTTCATGTAATACAATTTTAATTTAGGAGTTAAAGTTATTTGAATAATCTTAAAAGTTATCATAAATAGCAGCCATTTTATATTTGGTAATATTCAATAGAAGGGTTTAGGAGATATCGCCATTATTCATGTGAAAATTATTTAGCCAATATAACAAGCATTAACTTTAATT
>JBBRPX010000227.1:0-5710 GCA_038227505.1 Chitinophagales bacterium | reverse complement strand
TTCAGTACCAACGCATCTGTTAACTCAGGTAACAATCAGGATCCTACAACCTTTAGCCGCATAACCCAAACCTTTTTGGTAGCAGGGCTTCAGTTACAGTCTAGCGCAGATATCTTTAACTTTTATAGTAAAAGAAATACTATTGCTGCCAATAATTTTGAAGCGCAAGCGGCAAACGCATCTACCGATAAAATAAAAAATGATATTGCCTTGTCTGCTGCCAATGCTTACCTGCAAATTCTTCTTGGCAAAGAGCAGGAAAATATAGCACTCGTGCAAATACAGCAAACACAATCGCAGCTAGGTATTACTAGAAAGCAGGTTGACGCGGGTTCGCTTCCTGAATTGAATGCCTCCCAATTAGAAGCACAACTAGCTGCAGACAGTGTAAATTATATAAATGCAAAAGGCAACACCACACTCAATATCCTTTCTTTAAAAGCTTTAATGAACATAGATCCTGCAACAGCATTTGAAGTAGATGTTCCTTCAATTGATAAAATTCCTGTAGAACCGATTGCCAATTTATTGCCAGACTATGTTTTTGATATTGCCCTAAAAAACTTACCACAGCAGCGGGTAAATGAGCTTAGGTTGAAAGCCGCTGAAAAAAATATTGCTGCTACAAAAGCTTCCATGTACCCAACTCTAAGTGCTTTTGGTAGTCTGGGAAGTAATTACAACAACAAATCTCGCAGCGTTACCGGTTTTAACCAAACAACTACAATCGTTCCGGTGGGTACTGTTAAGGTTAATGGTACGGATTATACAGTTACTTCGCCCTTTACAAGTTTTAGTCCTATTTCTTCAAAAAACGGTTTTACTAATCAGCTGTCAGATAATTTTAGGCAGGCATTTGGTTTAAGTTTAAACGTCCCGGTATTTAGTGGTGGTTCTCTGCGTAGTAATTATGAGCGCAGTAAACTCAACATTAATACAGTACAATTACAAAAAGAACAGGATAATTTAAAGTTAAAGCAGGATATATACCAGGCCTACAACGCTGCATTAATTGCACTGGAAAAATACAATGCAGGTAAAAAAACATTGGCTATTAACGAACTTAACTTAAGCTATGCAACCAAGCGTTTTAATGTTGGTATGCTCGGTACGTTTGACCTGATAACCACACAAAATAATTTATTACGTTCCAAACTGGAACTTGCACAAAGCCAGTTTGATTTTGTATTTAAAATGAAAGTGCTTGAGTTTTACAAGGGTATGGGGCTTAAACTTTAGACGACAGATGCAAGATAATAGACAAAAGAAAAAAGACACAACATACAAAACAAATTACGGTAATAAACTGGAAGTACCATCGCCAAACACGCCAAACTTATAGCCTAAAACTTACAACCTAAAACATTATGAATAAAACAACAAAATGGATATTAATAAGCGTAGGAATTTTAGTAGTGCTGCTTATTGTACTTGCTAAAGTAGGCGTATTTGGAAAAGATGAAGGCACAAAAGTGACCGCAGAAAAAGCCGCTGTGCGTAACATTATAGAAGTGGTAAATGCAAGTGGTAAAATATACCCTGAAGTAGAAGTGAAGGTAAGCCCGGATATAAGTGGGGAAATTACAGAGCTTACTGTTGCTGAAGGTGATACTGTAAAAAAAGGACAGTTGCTGGCAAGAATTTATGCGGATGTATACAACATCCAGCGCAGCCAGGCCGCTAGTGGCGTGGCTCAAAGCCAGGCACAGGTAAATATTTCTCAGGCACAGGTTAGCAACTCTCAGGCGGCTTTAGATGCTTTGAAGGCTCAGCAGGAGCAGGCTGAAAGAACCTATAACATGCAGAAAAGGCTTTTTGATGAGAAAGTAATAAGTGCAAGTGAGTTTAATGTGGCAGATGCAAATTTTAAAACAGCCAAAGCAAATTACAATGCTGCTATGCAAGGCATACGTGGCGGGCAGGCGAGTGTGCAAAGCGCAAGAGCCGGTGTGCAAAGCGCAAGAGATAACCTTGCTAAGGCAAATACCGACCTTGGCAGAACAGCAATTGTTGCACCTATGGATGGGGTGGTGAGCTTGTTGAACGTAAAGAAGGGTGAAAAAGTAGCAGGTAACAGTTTTAATGTCGGTACAGAAATGTTGCGTATTGCTGACATGGACAAGATTGAAATAAGAGTTGATGTGGGCGAAAATGATGTGCCAAAAGTGAAACTTGGTGATAGTGCATTGGTGAGTGTGGATGCTTACAGTGAAAGGAAGTTTAAAGGCATAGTAACACAAATAGCAAGCAGCAACAATGGTGCTGCTGTCAGTGCTTTAAATGCTGCCACAACGGATGTTACTCAATACAAAGTTTACATCCGTATTTTAAAAGATAGCTATCAAGATTTGTTGGGCAAAGGATCATTCCCTTTTAGACCAGGCATGAGTGCAAGTGCAGATATACAAACTAAAACACAGCCTAATGTAATTACAGTGCCTATCAATGCAGTAACCACGAGAGATAAAAATGACAGTTTGGGCACAGATAAAAAGAAGGTTGCACCAACTGATAATATAGTAGAAAAAAGCTCAACTGAAGATGATATTGTTGTGGTTGTATTTGTAAAAGGAGCTGACAATAAAGTTACCCGAGTACCTGTAAAAACCGGTATACAGGATATTAATTATATTGAAATAACAAGTGGGCTGAAAGCTGGAGACGAAGTTGTGACAGGTCCTTATGATGTAGTGAGTAAAACATTAAAAAAGGGCACGAAGGTAAAAGTGGTAGATAAGAAAGAACTTTTCGAAAAGAGTAAATAAATAACAATAGCTTAATAGTAAAAATGAGTGATGTTGGAAAACATATCACTCATTTTTTTATATATGAGAAAAAATGCGCATTTTTGCTGACCGTTAAGAAATACCCCTTAAACTAGCAAAGATTGAGAAAAATCGTTTTAGTATCCTGTTTATCAATGATGCTGTGCCAAATTTGCACAGCCCAAAACATAACTGCACGCATAAATATATTCAATGAAAAGAATGATGCAGTAGCAAATGCTACTGCAAGTATTTTGCGCATTATAGACTCAACTGTATTATTATCTAAAATAGCTAATAAAGAAATAGCTTTTTCTCTTGAAAATAATACAGCTTACATACTTAGAATAACTGCTGTAAATACTAAAACATTTTATCAGAAATTAAAGACAGGCAGTAGGGATACAACGTTAACTGTAATAATTCAAACTGCTACAAAGCAGTTGGATGGGGTTGTGGTAAACAGCCGTACCCCCTTGCTTAAACAAGACGACGATAAAACGATTGTAGATGCAGAGCAACTTGCAAGCAGCAGTACCAATGCATACGAAGTACTCGAGAAAACGCCGGGTGCAATTGTAGACCAGGATGGTAACGTATACTTAAACAGTGGAACACCTGCTACAATATATATTAATGGCAGAGAAATAAAACTAAGCGCAGTAGATTTGGCTCAATTGTTAAAAAACCTACCCGCTAGCAGCGTCAGTAAAATTGAAATTTTGCGTAACCCATCTGCAAAATACGATGCAGCAAGCACAGGCGGTATTGTAAATATTATTCTAAAAAAAGGTGTAAAACTTGGTGTTAATGGAAGTGTAGATGCATCGCATTTTCAGGGAGTATATGGCTCGGAAGCTATTGGGTTTAATGTTAACAACAGCAAAGAGAAATTAAATACTTATTTATCTTACAACTTTAGTAAAAAAATAAGCTTCGATAATATTTCGTCTAACAGATATACAAATGGAGGTGCACTATTTAAACAATTTGCTTTTACTAAATTAAATAATACCAATAATTATATTGGAGCCGGTGTAAGCTATGACGTAAATAAGAAACTCAATATCGGTTACGATGCAAGGATAAGTGCTACACAGAATAACAGCGATGTTGATAACAATATTAATATTTCCTCTTTAAGAACCGGGAATAAAATTGGCCAAAATATTTCAATCATAAAAAATCAGGGGCCATCTCTTTATTTAGGTAATGGCATTGCAGCTAAATACAAATTAGATACTTTGGGTAGCGAATGGAGCAACACACTCGATTATACCTATTTTAGAAGCAACAGTGACCAGAACTACAGTAACTTAAATATTTTGCCTGCAAAAAATACGCTGTTGGGAGATGGAAATGTTTTGAATGATAAAAATATAATTGCTTATAAAAGCGATGTTGTTTTAAAAACAAAACAAAAAATTACAGTAGAGATCGGTACAAAAATTACATACAGTGTCAGCAAAAATAATTCTGCTTATTTTTCAGATACGAGCACAGGTAAATATGTTGATCGTTTACAAACAAATAAATTTAGATATACAGAAAATATTTCTGCAACCTATTTACAAATTTCGAAAAGCTTTGGTGGACTCACAGTTAAGCCGGGTATTAGGCTGGAATACACTGATATTAAAGGCCAGCAGATTATTCCTGCAGATACAACTTTTGGCATTAAAAGAACCGATCTGTTTCCCTATGTTTTTTTACGGCATAAAATAGCAAAGCTTTTTGGTTTTAACCTTGTAGGCAATGCCATTTACAGAAAAAGTATTACCCGACCATATTATGAATCCTTAAACCCATACCCAAGGTACGCCGACCAATATACTTATGATATTGGTAACCCAAGACTGCAACCGCAGTTTACTACCAATTATGAGTTAAATATAAATGCAGATGAATTTCCTGTTTTTTCAATTGGATTAAACGATATTAAAAATATTTTTACAACACTTACTTATTCTCGTGGCGACACTTTGTTTCGCACGTACGACAACTTAGGCACTAACAAAGAAATTTATATGCGTGCTATTGTGGGTATTCCACCCGGCAAAAAATACTTTTTTTATGCGGGTACACAAATGAATATTATGAATTACAAAGGCCAATATGATGGGGTGCCTTTTACTTTTAAAAAAAGCAGCTTTTTGTTTTTCCTTTTTCAAAACTATCGACCTTCCCCCACACTTACCTTAAGTTTAAATGCTTTTATGCGTGTAAATTCTGTAGTTAATTTCTTCGAACTCAAACCTTATGGCGGCGTAACGTTGTCAGGCAATAAAAGTATTTTAAATAAAAAGATGAATATCATACTTACCGCAAATGATATTTTCCGTACTATCACAAACAGATTTGTAATTAACCAGCCCAATTTTGTTGCTGATGGCTATAGATATGCGGATACAAGAAGAATTGGTATTGCTTTAAAATACAATTTTGGCCTTAAGCCAAGAAGAGAAAAACGACAGGGTTTTGAAGTACCACCGGAGGTAAATCAATAATTATGAATGGAACATTTCTTCGGCAATAGCTATACTTTCCGGCTTTCCTACATCTAGTAATTTACCATTGCTGTGGTCAAAGCAGTTTATTTTAAAACCCTCAGTAGCTAGTCTTAAATAAAGATCTATCATTGAAAACTTTCCTTGTTCTTTAATATGTATAAATATTTTAGGAGAAATTATGTGTATGCCACTAAAAGCTTTTTTGGTGCCGGCTTTACCCTTTTGTTCTCCGGTTTTTTCGTTTAACCACCCACATAAAATAGTATTATCATCAAACAGCAAATACCTGCTGGTACTTCTATTTGTTACAGCAACCGTTGCCAACACATTCGATTGTGTATGCAATTTTTGCATCTCCGCAAGATCAAGATCTGTAAGCATATCTGCATTCATTAACACAAAAGGCTCGGTGGAATCTTCAAAATAAACTGCTGC
>JBBRPX010000226.1:0-5785 GCA_038227505.1 Chitinophagales bacterium | reverse complement strand
GATAATTAATTTTTGTAACTTTTTATAAATTACTTTGTCTAAAATAAGCCAGTCATTGTATTGCTCAAACGCACTGGTTGTAAATAAAATATCAAGCATTACACCTCAATTTTTACAGTTACTGACTCTCCTTTTTTATCTTGCTCAATAGATTTAAGCAACATTGCTTTATTCGCAGGATTACTCATTAAAAAAGCAGTTTCGTCTTCTTCTATTTCTACAGTGAGTTTAATAGGGTTGGTTTTAAAAGTGGCTTTAATACTTTCTAAAATGTCGCTTGTAATTTCTTGAGCAGATGTGAGATGATAGGTTGTATACATTACTAGTTAAATTTTGAATGTCAAAAATACGTTTTTTTAAATTTAGCATAATTCATTTTAACTTCCATAAGTGTTTTCAAAAACTCGTTTAACAAATTGATATTCTCTGTTGAGCAATTCCTTATTTTCGCACCCCAAAATATAGAATAATTATTAGTCATTAATCCCTTAAGTAGAAAAATGTTCAATAACCTCATAGCACAAAAACTTTCTATAAAGCCATCTCAGGTAGAAACTGTATTACAATTATTGAGTGAAGGAAGTACGATTCCTTTTATAGCCAGGTACAGAAAAGACAGCACCGGCGCATTAGATGAAGTTCAGATACAACAGATACAGGATGAAAATAAAGCCATGAATGAATTTGCAGAACGTAAAATATTTATTGAAAAAACAATTATCGAACAAGGCAAAATGACCGAGGAATTGCAGGCAAAAATTAATGCTGCCATTACCATCAGCAATTTGGAGGATATTTATTTACCATATAAACAAAAGCGTAAAACAAAAGCAGTTGTAGCAAGAGAAAATGGCTTACAACCTTTGGCAGATATGCTTTTATTGCAAAAAAATATTGATATAGAAAAAGAAGCCGGTGCATTTATAAATGATAAAGTTTTAACCGTTGATGCAGCACTGCAGGGAGCAAGAGATATCATTGCTGAAACCGTAAATGAAGATATTGTTGTAAGAGAAAAACTGCGAAAGTTTTTTGAAAGAGATGCTTTAATGAAAAGTACAGTCATTACAGACAAAGAGAATGAGGCGATAAAGTATAAAGATTATTATGGATTTTCAGAGAGAATCTCTACTATTCCTTCACACAGAACCTTAGCCATTTTACGAGGATTTTTAGAAGGCTTTTTAAAAATTGCTATTGAGCCGCAGGAAGAAATTGCTCTGGAAATGATGGAAGATATTTATTTAAAGGGGATGAGTAGTTGCAGTGATCACATTCGAAAAGCCATTAAAGACAGCTATCGTAGATTGTTACAGCCGAGTTTGGAAACTGAATTCAGGTCTGCATTAAAAGCTACCGCAGATGAAGAAGCCATCAATGTTTTTGCTGAAAATCTGCGTCAGTTATTATTAAGTTCACCTTTAGGAAGTAAGAGAATTTTAGCCATCGATCCAGGTTACAGATCGGGTTGCAAAGTGGTATGTATAGATGAAAAAGGAGAGTTACAAAAAACGGCATTGATTTTTGTGCACGAAAAAAACAGGATGGGTGAAGCTGAACATATTATCCGCTCATTGGTGAAACAATACGATGCACAGGCTTTTGCTATTGGCGATGGTACTGCAGGAAGAGAAACAGAACAGTTTATAAAAAAATTAAATATTGGTATTCCTGTTTATCTGGTAAATGAAGATGGTGCAAGTATTTACTCAGCATCTGAAATTGCAAGGCAGGAATTTCCAGATCAGGATATAACAATAAGGGGTGCCGTTAGCATTGGTCGAAGGTTGATGGATCCATTGGCAGAATTGGTAAAAATAGATCCAAAAAGTATTGGGGTAGGGCAGTACCAACACGATGTGAACCAACCAAGGTTAAAAGAAAAACTCGATCAAACAGTTGTGAGTTGTGTAAATATTGTAGGTGTAAATTTAAATACAGCCAGCAAACATTTACTTAGTTATGTAAGCGGCATCGGCAGTACAATTGCAGAGAATATTGTTACATTTAGAAAGCAGGAAGGTAAATTTACGAGCCGTAAGCAATTATTAAAAGTGCCAAGGCTTGGTGGAAAAGCTTATGAACAATGTGCCGGTTTTCTACGTATACCCGGCGCAGATGATGTGCTTGATGCAAGTGCTTTACATCCCGAAGCATATGCCTTGGTACAACAAATGGCAAAAGATATTAATGCAGATGTAAATTCGTTGATAGCTAATGAATCGTTATTGGCTACTATTGATAAAAAGAAATATATAAATGAAAGCTTTGGTGCGCACACCATCAATGATATTATAAATGAATTAAAAAAGCCGGGGTTAGATCCTAGAAGTGAGGCACAGGTTTTTGAGTTTGCACAAATATTTTCTATTGACGATGTGCATGTAGGAATGGAAGTACCTGGTGTTGTAACGAACCTCACTCGATTTGGCGCATTTGTAGATATTGGCGTAAAGCAGGATGGCTTGGTACATGTTTCTGAAATAGCTCATAAATATATTCAGGATCCATCAGAAGTTTTAAAACTGAACCAGCATGTACAAGTGAAAGTGATGGAGGTTGATGCTGCACGGAAAAGAATTGCATTGTCAATTAAGCAAACTGAAACTGCACCTGCGCAACAAGTAAAAGCGGCTCAAGGAATAAAACCTAAAATAAACTTTAGTTCCGCACCAAAGGAAAAAAAACCTGCTGCAATGGATGATGCATTAGCGGCATTGCGAAATAAATTTAGATAAGAGGAAATATGGGTTAGTAAAATGAATCTAGAGAATTATTCTATAGTAGCATTTATAAGCCTTTCTGTAATTGCTTCTCTTTGTGGTTTTAACATTTCGTAACTGCCATTCTTTACGGCATATTTACCTTTTGTATGAATCAGCATAGCACACTGTTCAGCCTGCTCTCTTTGATGTCCACATACATCGATTAAAGTATCAATAACCCATTCGAAGGTATTTACTTCATCATTCCAAACTACAAGACTTAAGTTTACTGCTTCTTCGGTAAGCACATCTACATCTTCGGAGGTATCAGTTTGGGGATTAAAAGAATTATTGAAGTAGTTCATTTGATGTAAAATTAAAAAATGTTTTAATCAATACAAATAAAAAATTTTAAAGCTTAATTGTAGGGTGAAAAGAAGAAACCCTACTTTAAAAGTAGGGTTTCTTTGTGGGAGCACACGGGTTCGAACCGCGGACCCTCTGCTTGTAAGGCAGATGCTCTAAACCAGCTGAGCTATGCTCCCTTTTTTGTTTTGGGATTGCGAAGATAGGAGTATTTTTTTCTCGGCAAAAATTTTTTATAAAAATAATAAAATACTTTTTTTTATTTTTAAACTTTACAGTATGATTGTTGCTAAATGAATAAAACACATATTGTAGAAAAAAAAATTATGAATGTAGAACCAACCATGTACAGAATTTTAATAGTAGATGATGATGAGGATGATTTTTTTATTACCAATCAGTATATAAAAAATATTAAGGGTTATAATTTCAATGTCGAATGGCGTTACGATTATAAAAGCGCAATGGACGATGTTTGTAAAAAGAAATATGATCTTTATTTGGTTGATTATTATTTAGGTGCAAAAACAGGATTAGATTTTATTAAAGAAGCCTTTGAAAAAAAATGCGATGAACCTATCATTATACTTACAGGTAGAGCTGCGCCGGAGCTTGATGAAGAAGTTATGCATGCAGGTGCAGTCGATTATTTAATTAAGGGAGAAATGGATACAGAGAAACTTGAGAGATGTATCCGTCATGTAATTGAAAAAAGTGTTTCAGTTAGAACTTTAAAATCTAACGAAAGAAAGTTTAGACACATTTTTGAGAGATCAAAAGATGCCGTTTTTTTGATGGATAGCGAAACCATGTGTTTTACTGATGTAAATGAAGCAACAAATTTTCTTTTTGAATACGATAATGAAGAAATTAAAGCAGTTTCAATATTTGATTTGATTGTGAATGAAGTTGATAAAGTGATGATTAAAAACCAACTTCAATCAGGCGAAATAAATGACAAGGAAATACAGATGCATACTAAAAATGATGAACTTATTTTTGGTATATTATCGTTATCAAAGGAGGTAGACAGTGGTGGTAAAGCATTTCTGCAGGGGATTATACACGATATAACGGAGTTGAAGAAAATTGAAAAGAACAATGTAAGAATAGAAAAATTAGGTATGGCAGAGCGGCTTGTCCGCACGCTTGCACATGAAGTGAGAAACCCGCTAAATAATATTAATTTATCGCTAGAACAGTTGACTGAAGAAATGCGGAGTGACGATGCAAATCTGTATCTTGAAATAATTACCCGTAACAGTAAGCGAATAGAAACGCTCATTACCGAATTGCTCAGTGCTTCAAGGCCGGAAATTATGTTGAGAGAAAATGATCTTGTCGATATTTTAAAAGAAACCATCGATGCCGCGTCTGATAGAATTTTACTTAGACATATCAATATGGAAAAAGTTTTTCCTGAGAAAGTATTAAAAATAAATGCTGATAAAGAAAAGTTGAAAATTGCTTTTCTAAACGTCATTATAAATGCGGTAGAAGCAATGGAAGATTATGGTAATTTATCAATTAACCTCAAAGAGTTAGAGGATGAATACAGTTTATCAATTACAGATAGTGGATGCGGTATAAGTGAAGAAAATCTTGCACGTTTATTTGAGCCATATTTTACTGCAAAGAAAAACGGAATGGGATTAGGACTTGCTGCAACAATGAATATTTTGCAATCTCATAACGCTGCTATCGAAGTGACATCAAAATTGCAGGAAGGAACAACTTTCTTAATTACACTTCCTAAAATGTAAGTAATTGTAGATGTATTTTTTTTAGCGATAATAGTTAGAGATTTAAATAATAATCTTTGAGGAGTTTTTTAAATTCAGTCGAATATTCTTTATCTGCATTTTTTATTGACAATGCATCTTCCCACAATTCGTTTTCTTTATTTGAAATTAATAATAAACTCCTAAAAAACGGGTGTGAAGCAGAGTGAGCAACATTAAGTTTTTCTACAATAAAAAGTTTTTGATTTAAAAGCGTTTCATCGAAATTATTTATGCATTGGTAAGGTAGTAAAATGCCTGCAATACCGTTAGGGGCTAAATTTTTTTTAATTGCAGTTACTAATTCAAAGTAAGATAAAGTTGTGGCATGCAAAGCCACGTTGCGATGCTTATCCTCGCTTTTTAATTGGTTCTCGTAAAATGGCGGGTTGCTAATTATTAAGTCATATTTTTTTAATGACTCAAAGTTTACAATAGACCCATGGTGAATAGTTATACTTTCACTCCACCGAGTAGCATTAATGTTTTCTTTTGCCTGTTCAAATGCACCTTCATCAATTTCCACTGCGTCAATTTTTCCTACCGATTTTTGCGCCAACATTAAAGAGAGTAATCCAGTTCCGCATCCAATATCTAAAATATTTTCACCGCTAATTTCATTTGTTTCTAATTTTTTGGAAACCCATGCACCAAATAAACAGGCATCGGTGCATACTTTCATGGCACATTTATCTTGCTGTATGGTAAACTGTTTAAATTGAAACCAGGTGTGCATTTTTTGTAATGATTAAATTAGAATGAACTGCTTGCGCTAGGTGCAAGATCAAATGAAGAAAACTCTTTTGCAAGATATTTATGGTAGCCTGTTACGGCAATCATTGCAGCGTTATCTGTACAATATTCAAAGGCCGGTATAAAAGTTTTCCAGCCTAAAGCTGAACCGGTTTCGGTAAAGGTTTTTCTTAATGCGCT
>JBBRPX010000225.1:0-5798 GCA_038227505.1 Chitinophagales bacterium | reverse complement strand
GTGGGTAAAACCGAGTTGGCAAAGGCATTGGCTGAATATCTTTTTGATGATGATGCTATGATGACGAGAATTGATATGAGTGAGTACCAGGAAAAACATTCAGTGAGTAGGTTGGTAGGAGCGCCTCCGGGTTATGTTGGTTACGACGAAGGTGGACAATTAACGGAAGCCGTTCGCAGAAAACCATATTCTGTTGTGTTGCTTGATGAAATTGAAAAAGCACACCCCGATGTGTACAATGTTTTATTGCAGGTGCTTGATGATGGAAGATTGACAGACAACAAAGGAAGAGTTGTAAATTTTAAAAATACCATTATCATTATGACGAGTAATATGGGTAGCCAAATCATTCAGGATAATTTTGAAAATGTAAACGACGAAAATAAGGATGAGGTAGTTGAAAAAACTAAAGTTGAAGTCTTGAATCTTTTACGCCAAACGATTCGTCCGGAATTTCTAAATAGGATTGATGAGGTGATCATGTTCCAGCCGTTATTGAAGAAAGAAATCAAAGGCATCATAACAATTCAGCTTGATGACCTTAAAAAATTGGTAGCTAAGAATGGTATTGAATTGGAGTTTACAGACTATACGCTCGAATATTTAGCTGACAATGGATACGATCCCCAATTTGGTGCACGTCCGCTAAAAAGATTGATACAAAAACAAATCATAAACCAGCTTAGTAAAAAAATACTTGGTGGGGATATTGATAGAAGTTCACCGGTAATAGTAGATGTTTTTGATGGAACGGTGGTTTTTAGAAACGAAAAGTCAACTTTAAAGGAATAGATTATATCATTCTAATTATCAATTTGTTACTATTTAACATTTGTTAATTTACTGAAATCTCTTCCTAATCTGGCTAAAAAACTGTAAATTGCAAGGCATATATTAAATATTTTAATGGTTTAATACATTTATTCCCTTGAAAATCAATAACCAAGCTGTTAATTTTTTAAACAGCGCAAAATAAAAATACAAATGGCATTTAAAAAAGAAGTAGTTGAAATTATTGAACCGAGAGATATTTTTGTCGGAAATGTTAAAGCAGAAATTACATTAGAAGAGTTTGGAGAGTATGAAAGCGAGGTTTGCGCAAATGCAAATGAGATCGTAAAAAAATTATTGATTGAATATGATGGTGTTATAAGATTTAATTTTAGACATTTTCCCTTAACAAATATTCACCAACGCAGTTTAAAAGCAGGTGAAGCTGCGGTTGCAACCGGCCAAGATGGTAAATTTTGGGAAATGCACAATATCTTATTTGCAAACAGAAAAAACTTAGGTACAACTAGTTTAAAATTATATAGCAAAGAAGCCGGCGTTCAAAACAAACGTTTTTTAGATGATCTTGTAAATGCAACTTACGGATGGCAGGTTCAGGGCGACCTTAGAGAAGGGCTTAACCGTGGCGTTACAACTGTTCCTACATTTTTTGTAAATGGTGAGAGAATGGCTAAACCAACTTACGAAGATCTTAAAAAAGGAATTGAAGATGCTATCAAAAATTTAAAGAAAAAAGCAAAAGCACCAAAAGTAGTTCCAGTAGTTGAAGAAGAAGAGGTTGAGATGGAAGTGGAAGAAGTGGTTGTTGCAAAAGCGCCTGCAAAAGCTGCTGTAAAGGTTACTTCAAAAGCACCTGTAAAGTCGGCTGTAAAACCTGCAACTAAAACTGCTGCAAAGTCACCGGCAAAAGCTACAGGTAAAACACCTGCAAAGCAAAGAGCATAAAATTTTAGGTTAACAATATTTAAAACCACCTTTATGGTGGTTTTTTTATGCCTTTTAAAATATGAAACATGATAAGTTTTAAAGCCGTATTACAAAAGTTTGGTAACAATGGGGAAAAAACCGGTTGGACCTATATTGATATTCCTGAAAAACTTGCACAACAAATAAAACCAAATTGCAAAAAATCATATAGGATAAAAGGTAAGATTGATAACCATCCAATAAAAGCAATTGCGCTAACACCAATAGGGGAAGGGAATTTTATTTTAGCAGTAAATGCAGAAATGAGAAAAGCAATTAAAAAATTACATGGTGCATCTGTACAAATTTACTTAGAAGAAGATGCAAGTGAATTTATGCTTAATGAAGAATTGCTATTATGCTTAAAAGATGAACCGGTCGCTTACAATTATTTTAAAAATTTGCCGCCATCCCACCAAAACTGGTTTTCCAACTGGGTAAAAAGTGCAAAAACAGAAACTACAGTTTCAAAGAGAATTTCAGTTATTGTAAAAGCATGTTCACAGAAAATGAATTTTTCAGAAATGATGAAGACTTACAAAGAGGAGAAAAAACTTATTCAGTAACCTCTACCATATATTGTAAAATATCTTTGCCATCAACAACTATTCTCAAAGGGAAAGTATCTTCTTTTTTAAACTGGTAAGTAAAACTTACAACGCCGCCATTATTTTCAAAATTCATTGCCTCCGGTTTTGATTGTTTTTTTTCATCACCCATTATTAAGGAAATTTTTTTAATTTCAATACTGCCATTAACGGAAAATGTAAATACCACTGGCTTTTTTAAGGTTGCTTTTATGAAACCTGTAATAGGAGAAGGCTTGGCTAAACCCAAAGCAAAAGCATAATTACTAAAAACTGGAAGCGCATAGTAATCTTTCACATTTTTTACACCACCACCAAGCTGCCAGGCACCATTGTCAGGAAAATAAGCAAGGTTGAAAAGTTTTCTGTCTGCAAAAAAATACTCACTTGTAAATTGTTTAGTGAAAATGGTACCCTTTTTATCGAGATGACCGCTGGCTCTTGCTGCATCTATGTAAAACCAGGTTTCAGGGCTCTGTCCCAGCTGAACAACATTCCATGAGTAATTTTTTTCATCAGCGACTTCATTTATTTCTGCAACATTTTTTTTTACATAACCATCTACACTTAAACAACGAATGTTTGCAGCACTACACATTTCCTGCACCAACAAAGAAAATCCTAGTGGTGTGGCTTTTCTTAGAGCAATAACTTTTTCAGGAAGAATATTCTTATCATCATTCTGTCTTGTGCCTTTTGGGTCAATTTGTATGTTATTTGCAATCCAGTAAAAAATCGCCCTTGCTTTTTGTTCATTGTCAGCAAATTTTTCGGTAATTGTATCTGCAATAACCGCTACATTAAAGTTGTTTAGCGGGCCAATTTTTTCTACTGCTTCATCTATATTTTTATATTTTGATTGGGCAAAAGAGCCAAACGAAACCGCTAATAAAATAGCCGAAAAGACAATTGTTTTCATGCTTTAAAATTACAGATGCATTCGTTAACATACACACAAAAATGCCCCCATTTAGTGTCTAACTATTTGGGGGCAGTGCATTTTCAGGGACTTTTTTATTTCACAAGATCATATTATCTTAAAAATAGTATTTCTCTGTACTTAGGTAAAAGCCAGATGCTGTCATCTACCATAAGTTCCAGTTTATCAACATGGTAACGGATTTCTTCAAAATAATTTCCTTTTACATCATCACAATAAGCCACAGCCATGGCTTTGCTGTTGGTGAGTTCATTGGCCTTTTTGCGGGCCTCAATCATTGCTTCTGTTTTATCACTTATGATGTTTATATGCTCGCTTAATTTTTTTACTATCTGTAACTGATTGGCATAACCTTCTTTGGCGATACCGGCATCTTTTAAGCCATTAATATTTTGAAGTAAAATATTTTGATACTTTACAGCTGCAGGTAATATAAGTGTACTGGCCAGATCTCCTATAACCCTTGCTTCTATCTGTACTTTTTTTACATATTCTTCCAGCATTATTTCGTGCCTTGCCTCTAATTCCCCATGTGTGTAAATATTGTTGATGGCAAACAATTTTTTTGCTTTTTCACTTACATAAGCATCCAATGCCAAAGGCGTGGTTTTTACATTTTCCAGACCTCTTTTTTCCGCTTCTGCAGCCCATTCTTCACTGTATCCATCTCCTTCAAACAATACTTTTTTACTTTCTACGATATATTTCCTAATTATCTGCAGCAAAGCAACTTCTTTCTTTTCTCCTTTTTCAATAAGTGCATCAACTTCTATTTTAAAAGTCTTTAAAGTTTCAGCCATCACGGTGTTTAGAGTTGTCATTGGCACAGCACAGTTTGCTGAAGAACCAACTGCTCTAAACTCAAATTTATTACCTGTAAATGCGAATGGAGATGTTCTGTTACGGTCGGTATTATCCAACATCAATTCCGGAATAGATTTATGAATATCGAGTTTTAAAATAGCTTCATCCTGTTCGTCAAAATTTCCGCTAACTCTTTCTTCAATTTGTTTTAAAACATCCGTTAAAAACTTTCCAATAAAAATAGAAATGATTGCTGGCGGCGCTTCGTTTGCTCCAAGTCTATGGTCATTACCCGCACTTGCTATTGATGCTCTAATAAGACTTGCATAATCATGTACAGCTTTGATGGTATTTACAAAAAACGTAAGAAACATTAAGTTTGTCTTAGGCGTTTTGCCAGGTGCTAAAAGGTTTACACCAGTATCAGTACTCATGCTCCAATTGTTGTGTTTGCCACTACCATTAATACCTGCAAAAGGTTTTTCGTGCAGCAACACCATTAAGTTGTGGCGTTTTGCTACACGCAACATAACATCCATCAACAAAGTATTGTGATCTACTGCTAAGTTGGTTTCTTCAAATATCGGCGCACACTCAAACTGGCAGGGCGCAACTTCATTGTGGCGTGTACGAATTGGTATTCCAAGCTTGTAAGACTCTCTTTCAAAGTCTAACATAAAAGCATAAATACGCTCAGGTATTGCACCAAAATAATGATCATCTAACTGTTGTCCTTTAGCAGGAGCGTGGCCAAACACAGTGCGACCTGTAAGTACCAGATCAGGGCGTGCATTTGCCAAACCAGCATCTATTACAAAATATTCCTGTTCCCAACCAAGGGTAGCAGAAACTTTAGAAATATTTTTATCAAAATACTGACACACATCAACGGCAGCTTTATCTAATGCAACAAGAGCTTTTAAGAGTGGGGTTTTAGTATCTAGAGATTCTCCGGTATATGAAACGAAAATGGTAGGAATGCACAACGTTTTACCATCGCCAATTTCCATAATAAATGCAGGTGATGATGGGTCCCATGCGGTATAACCACGTGCTTCAAAAGTTGCACGAAGTCCACCATTTGGGAAAGATGAAGCATCAGGCTCCTGCTGTATTAATGCAGCACCTTCAAATTCTTCAATAGGGGTGCCATCGCCTTTTAAGGTAAAAAATGAATCGTGTTTTTCAGCTGACAAACCTGTAAGTGGCTGAAACCAATGTGTAAAATGTGTTACTCCTTTGCTTTCTGCCCAGGCCCTTAATCCATTGGCAATCTGGTTGCCCATAGCACGGTCAATTTTTTTACCGCCACGGGTACTGGCCAATAGACTCTTATAAGCATCATCGCTTAAATATTTTCTCGCAGCACTCAAAGTAAAAACATTCTCATTGAAAATGCCGGTAATTTTTGATGCGTTATCTACTTTAACTGTTGTTGGATGATTACCCAAACTTTTAACTGCATTAAACCTTATTGAACTCATAATTGCTATTTTGAATACAAAAGAAACCTTTTTTAATAAAATAACAAAAAATAAATACAGAAACAACCATATTTTAGAATACTAAACTTAATTTAATTATATATTTTATTATTTAATATGATTTCTTCCCAAAATAAACTGCAAATTAATACCACAAAGAATGGGGGTTATAAGAAAAGGAAAATAAATACTCCTATACCGTATAAGTGCACCTCCTGCCGGGGT
>JBBRPX010000224.1:0-5799 GCA_038227505.1 Chitinophagales bacterium | reverse complement strand
TCACCAAGGGATCCATAAACTTCATCAGTTGAAATATGGTAAAAAACCTTGCCTTCCACGTCATTTTTCCAGTAATCCTTCGCTGCTTGCAGCAAAGCAACTGTACCAAGCACGTTGGTGGTTACAAAAGCCAAAGGATCACTTATTGATCTGTCTACATGGCTTTCTGCAGCACAATGAAGTACACCTGTAAATTGGTGTGTTTCAAATAGTTCTTTTAGCAATGGTGCGTCTGTTATATCACCTTTTATAAAACTATAATTCGGCGCATTTTCAATATCTGTAAGGTTTTCCAGGTTACCTGCATAAGTAAGCGCATCTAAATTCACTATTTTATATGCAGGGTATTTTGTAACAAACAACCTCGTGAGATGTGAACCTATAAAACCTGCTCCGCCTGTTATTAAAATAGTATACATGTTATTTTTTTGATCGTCAAAGCTAACAATTTTCACATTAAAAAAGCCTGCTGTACATAGTAGGTCCTCAAACAATATGTGAAGCTATAAAACTAAAACCTGTTTTATAAAAAGAAGAATTATTTCTAAAGTTATCCCTTTCTAAAAAGATACTAAAATCACTTAGGCTATCTTTGTTCAATATGCATTACGCCTCAGTAGAAAACATCAGTAAGTCCTTTGGAATTAGAACATTGTTTCAAAATATATCTTTTCACGTAGAAGAAGGAGATAAAATTGCCTTTGTAGCCAGAAATGGCACAGGAAAATCCACCTTACTTAAAATATTTGCCGGGCTCGATACGCCGGATACCGGCACTCTGTGGGTACATAAAGATGTAAAGGTCATTATGTTGCAACAGGATACCCCATTTATGGAAGAAAAGAGTATCCGTGAAAATGTACTCCGCTTAGATAATCCTGTTATAAAAACCGTGAGTGCCTACGAAGAATACCTTGATGAGGGTAAAGAAGACATGGACCTGCTTACAGACATCATGGGTAAAATGGAAGAATAGAATGCATGGGGCTTTGAAAGTGAAATGAAACAGATTCTAGGTAAACTTAACCTGCATGATCTGGAAGCTAAAATGAATACCCTCAGTGGCGGGCAGCGCAAAAGGGTGGCTCTGGCCCAGTCGCTTATTGAAGCACAACTGCATGAAGGCCGTTGCTTGCTTATTTTGGATGAACCTACAAACCACCTGGATGTTAGCATGATTGAGTGGCTGGAAGATTTTTTGTCTACGCACAAAATGACGATTTTACTTGTAACGCATGATCGTTATTTTCTTGATGCGGATTGTAATGAGATCATAGAAATGGACGAGGAAAAATTATATGTCTACAAAGGCGATTACGATTATTTCTTAGAGCAAAAAAGTTTAAGGCAGGATATTGAGGCAAGCGAGTTTCAAAAAGATAAAAATATATTTCGAAAAGAGCTGGAATGGATGCGCAAGCAGCCTAAAGCCCGTACCACAAAGAGCAAGAGCCGACAGGATGCTTTTGCAGCTGTAGAAGAACGGGTTTCTGTTAAAAAAGAAGATGCTGAAGTGAGCCTTCAGGTAAAAATGACCAGGCTTGGTGGTAAGATCCTGGAAATGAAAAAAGTAAACAAATCTTTTGGTGATAAAATAATAATGAAAGGTTTTGATTACACTTTTAAAAGAGGAGAACGAATTGGGATAGTGGGGAAAAATGGGGTAGGAAAATCTACGTTTTTAAAGATTGCCTTGCTGCAGGAAGAACCCGACAGTGGTAAAATAAATCATGGCGATACTGTTGTGTTTGGCAATTTTAACCAGGAAGGGCTGCAATACAAAGAAGACAAACGTGCTATTGAGTATGTAAAAGATATGGCAGAATATTTTCCGCTGGCAGATGGTACTAAACTTTCTGCAAGCATGTTTATGGAAAAGTTTGGTTTTAATGCACAGCAGCAGTTTACTCCTTTAAGCAAATTGAGCGGCGGCGAAAAAAGAAGACTGCATTTAATGAGTGTACTTTTTTTAAATCCTAATTTCTTAATACTTGATGAGCCAACCAACGACCTGGATCTGCAAACATTGCGGACACTGGAAGAATTTTTAATGGATTTCCCGGGCTGTATTTTAATTGTGAGCCACGATCGTTATTTTATGGATAGAATGGTGGAACATCTCTTTGCTTTTGAAGGTGAAGGCGTGATAAAAGATTACCCCGGCAATTACACCCAGTACCGTGCTTATGCAAAAGAAA
Source organism: Chitinophagales bacterium (assembly GCA_038227505.1). GTDB lineage: Bacteria > Bacteroidota > Bacteroidia > Chitinophagales > Chitinophagaceae > Ferruginibacter. The sequence goes on along the minus strand of JBBRPX010000224.1, from coordinate 3,601 downwards.
TTGAAGCAGGTACCCGAAAAGATGATGGCAAGATGATAATGGGTAGCGTAGTGGAAAAAGCAGAAGCAAAACCTGTTACGCCAACAAATAGTGCAGCAACGAAAAAATTATCCTTTAAGGACAAAGAAGAATTAAAGACTTTAGACAAAGAGATACCATTTCTTCAAAAAGAAAAAGAAGAATTGGAAACGAAGATGAGCAGCAATATTTCTTACGATGAAATACAAAAATTATCGCTTCGTATAAATGAAATTATTGCAGGCTTGGATGTAAAGGAAATGAGGTGGCTGGAGTTGAGTGAATAAATTAATATTTCTTGTTGGCCATGATAGTAAATAATTTATTATGTTTAAATTTGAAGGAAATACTTTTATATGTTTGGAGAAGCAAAAAAGATACATTTGATAAAAGAAATATTGAAAATCAACGATGATATTGTTTTGCAGGAAGTAGAAGATGTCATTATAAATTATAATGTAAGAATTGTCAAAGATAGAAATTTTACAATGTTTGCCGGTTCGTTGACAGATACGGAGGCAAACGAACTTGAGGATATTATTGCTGCCGGTTGCGAAAAAATAAATGCAGATGATTGGAAATAAATGTTTGCTTGATACGAATACTATTATACACCCTTTTAAAGAACGTAATAAAATCGTAACAACATTAGATGGTTTTGAAATAGTGTTTGTTTCGGTTACTGTTATTGGAGAATTATTTTACGGTGCCTATAAATCTTCTGATACTGTAAAGCACCTAAATCAAATACAAAAATTTTAAGCAATTGTGCCGTCATACAAATAGATTCTACAACAAGTGAATTTTATGGTCGCATTAAAACTGCACTTTATTTAAAGGGAAAACCAATTCCCGAAAATGACATTTGGATAGCTGCCTCAGCCTTGCAACATAATCTTCCTTTGTTTACATCTGATGAACATTTTCAGGAAATTGATGGAATTAATTTTGTTTAGATTAATTAAGTATTAGAATTTGGCGAATAGATATTTAGAAAAAGATAACTGCATGCTATCTAAAATTATCTTTTTGTGGAATCTGAATAATTATAAAAATAAATTTACCTGATGCCTGCCGTATTCTTTGAAGATAAAACTTTTAATAAAGTAAATTATACCCGGCAACTATTTACAAAAGGCGAATACGAAAACTGTATTTTTTCTACCTGCGATTTTTCAAACACAGATTTATCGAATGTAAAGTTTACCTCCTGCAAGTTTGACCATTGTAACCTCAGTATGGCATTGTTCGGCAATACTGCTTTTAAAGGAATTGTATTTACCAACTCAAAAATGTTGGGTTTGCGCTTTGACCATTGCAGCACAATGGCATTTGAAATTACTGTTGATAATTGTATCTTAAACCATAGTTCTTTCTATAAATTGAAATTAAAAAATACCGTTTTTAAATCATCGCATTTGGAAGAAGTAGATTTTACGGAATGCGATTTAAGCGGTGTCATTTTTGAAAATTGTAATCTGCAAAAAGATATTTTCGACAACAGCGTTTTAGAGAAAGCAGATTTTACTACGGCTTATAATTATTCGTTAGATCCTGAGATAAACAAAATGAAGAAAGCTAAGTTTTCTTTGAATGGCGTTGGTGGTTTACTTCATAAATATCAAATTCAGATCACAAATTAAATAGCAGTTCCAATATGTATAAATTATTAACCCTTTCAGTAATAGTTTTTTTTTCTGCAAATAATTATGCGCAGGAAACTCCCTTCATAAAATTAGTAAACCCAACAAAACTTAATAACCCTGTTTCAACACCCCGGCAATTCATCATCGGCAGCACTTGTAAAACCTGCACGGTAACTATCAATAACCATCCTGTAAAAGTATTTTCTACCGGCGCTATTGCATACGAAGTAAATTTAAAAGAAGGCGATAGTAGCTTCTTAATTTCCGCCAACAATACATCATCAAAAACGGCAACAAAAACGATCAACTTTTCATACACCGTCCCTAAGCCTGCAGAGCCCGTAAAAACATTGGGTATAGAAACCATACAAACCTTTCCCGAAGGAAATTTAATATTAATGCCCGGCGATAAAATACAGTTTAAAATAAAGGCTTATCCAGGTGCAAACGTACTGGCATTCAACAATACCACTTTGTACGAAATGCCCATCTCACAAACAAAAGGGATGGCAGGTATTTACCAGGGCGAATACATTGTGAAATCAACTGATAACTTTTCCGCATTAAAAATACCTGTTACAATTACAAGTGTGGACGATATAAAAATTACCAAAGAAACGGGAAATACTTTTTCTGTAATGTCGCCATTAAGTTCTGATGTGGCTGTTACAAAAGGCAGACTCGCACACTTAGAATATGGCCTTGGAGATGACCGACTTGGTGGAGCAAAGATTGGATATTTGGATAGCCTTATTCCACTTAAAATAATTGGCAAAGTGGGCGAACATTACAAAGTATTATTGTCACCAAACCGCACCGCTTACATACCTGAAGATGTAGTAACGCTTGCCCCTAAAGGCACATTTGCCGGCTATGCACTTACTGACCGCTGGCAGGTTTACGGCGACAGTGTGTATGATTATGTATCGATTGGTCTCACAGCAAAATTGCCTTACCAGTCTATGCAGGAAATTGATCCGTCAAAAATTGTAGTAGATGTTTTTGGTGCTACAAATAATACCAATTGGATAACTCAATTGCAAAACGTACAGGAAATAAAAAATGTACAATATGAGCAAATTCAGGATGGTATTTTTCGCATCAGCATTTATTTAAAACACAACCAGCATTGGGGACACAGTATTTATTACAAAGGCAATAATCTTGTGATAAGAATAAAACAGCAACCAAAAAGTTTATCGCTGCACAATTTAACCATTGCAGTAGACGCCGGGCATGGCGGCAGCAATACCGGCGCCGGTGGACCAACAGGCGTTGCTGAAAAAGATCTTGCGCTCGCAGTTTCTTTAAAACTGCAAAAGGCTTTACAGAACGAAGGGGCAAAAGTTATCATGACCCGAACGACAGAAAAGTTTGTAGATAACAAAGAACGCATACTTATTTACAAAGACAATGAGCCCGATCTTTTAATAAGCATTCATTTAAATTCATCAGCAGATCCTTTTCGTGCAGGTGGCACAAGTTCGCTGTACCGGTATATTGGCTTTAGAGGACTAAGTGCAGCCATCAACAAAAGAATGTTACAGTTAGGCTTAAAAGAATATGGTAACATCGGCTCATTTAATTTTATGCTTAACAGCCCTACCGAATATCCGAATGCACTGGTAGAAACCCTGTTCCTCAGCAATCCCGCTGAAGAAGAATTGATACTTAATCCTGCATTTCAACAAAAAATGGCAGATAATATTGTTGCAGGGATTAAAGATTTTTTATTAAGTGTTGAGGAGGATAAATAAATTATTATTTAAACTTGCTTTCAAAAGTTGATTTAGAAATAATTTTTAATTTAGTATATTTCTTTTCAAGAATTACTTTTTGTGAAAGTATATGTTTATCACCGCTTGTAACAAATCCCGCATTTTGCTGCAATGCTGGGGCAATAATATACGAATCGTCTTTATCGTCAGGAATGTATT
>JBBRPX010000223.1:0-5801 GCA_038227505.1 Chitinophagales bacterium | reverse complement strand
TTCCCCTTTTCCAATCAATTTCTTTTTGGGCATGTGTCGGCTTATTTATTTACTTCACAGGTAATTTATTTTTTCTCTTGTTTGTAACCTCAACATCTGATAAAGGACTGCTGAAGCAAGTTTTTCTTATATATACCGGTGTTACAATTACAAAAAATTTAATTTTAGCAGCTGCATGGTTTGCAAAAGAAACAGTTCAAACTGATGCAGATATTATTCGAATCCCCGAAAACTTGGATCTTGACGATGATTTTAATTTTACCAAAAATACCAACCCCTAACGCTGATGTTTTTTTTGCAGGTAAATGATAATTCTCTTGGGAATAAAATGATGGTCATAGGCTCTGCCGGTATGCTTGTACTGGCAGTTGTAATTATTGTGTTTGTTACGATACACCAGCGTAAAATTATAAGGTACCATAAAACCATGAAAAGGCTGGAGGAAGAGAAGCAGGAAATTTATTTAAAAGCAAGTATTCGTTTTCAGGAAGAAGAAAGACAAAGAATTGCTGCTGACTTACACGATGATGCGGGTCCGTTATTGGCAACTGTTCGTTTATACCTCAATGAGAATCTGGTAAACCAGGAGAAAGCGCAGCAAATTCAAAGTATTTTAAGTGCCAAGCAAATTATTGACGACGCTATCCAATTGGTCAGAAACATTAGCCATAGTTTAATGCCTCCTACACTTAAAAATTTCGGCTTAGAAAGTGCCACCAATGATTTGTTCCAAAAAATAAATGGCAGCGGTGTTATAAAAGCGTCAGCACGTTTTCACGATTATAGAGAGCGGCTAACTGCAGAAAGAGAAATGTTAGCTTTTAGAGTCGTACAGGAAATAATAAACAACATAATTAAACACAGCAACGCCGGGTTTATACACCTTACTCAAAATATTAGTGACAACAATTTATACATTCGCATTCACCACGATGGTAAAGGAATTATACAAACAGAATATGATAAGTTGAGTTTTATGGGTAATGGATTGGGTTTAAAAAATATAGCCAGCCGTATGAAAGTTTTAAACAGCAAAATAATGTTTGAAATTGATTCCAGCAACACTTACTATAAAATTACTTTAGAAATACCAAGGAATAGTAATTTGTAAGTGCCGCGTATTGGTTAATTAAACACTAACTTACAATAACAAATATTTTTTAACTTTCTATGGTTCCCGAAATAAAAATTGGAATTGCGGACGATCACAAAATCTTTAGAAAAGGAGTAATTCTGTCCATGAGGCAGTATACAAATTTGAGATTTGTATTAGAAGCTGAAAACGGGGAAGAATTATTAGCCATGATACCGGATAGCATGCCCGAAATTATATTGTGCGATTTAAAAATGCCAATAAAAGACGGAATTGATGCTACTAAAGCAATTACTAAAATGTTTCCTACAATAAGGGTAATTATTTTAACGATGTATGAAGATGATCGTTTTGTGGGCCATTTAATGGATTGCGGTGCGGCCGGATATTTATTGAAGAATACAGAACCTTCAGAAGTTTACAAAGCCATTAATGATGTAAAAAGAACAGGCTTTTATTTGAGCCCTTTTGTAAACAGAATACTTATAAAAAAGAACTACAGCAAACAAAAATTCAACCCTTCACTTGCAAGTGAAGCAGTATTAAGTGAAAGAGAAAAAGAAGTGCTCATGCTTGTAGCAATGGAATTTACAGCCACAGAAATAGCTGCAAAAATATTTATAAGTGCAAGAACCGTAGAAGCAATCAAAGACAGATTGATGGAACGTTTTGGTGTAAAAAATTCAGTAGGTCTTGTGTTTTACGCCATGAAAAACAGGTTGTTGGATTAAGAAATATACAACGAACTGAATTCGTTTGCAGTAACTGTTTTAGAACAATCCGAACAGCTGCGCATCAATACCAGAAATTATTTCTCCAAGATGATCTTCGTTTTCGGCGAATTTGTTGTTGTCAGCGTCGATTATTAAAAGTTTTCCTTCCGTATATCCCTCTATCCAACTATTGTAATAATCGTTTAATTTTTTTAAATAATCGAGCCGAATATTTTCTTCATATTCTCTGCCTCTTTTTTGTATTTGCGAAACAAGTGTAGGTACAGAAGCTTTTAGATAAATTAATAGATCTGGTGGTTGAACCATTGTTTTTAATGTTTCAAAAAACTTGTAATAATTTTCAAAATCTCTCTTTCCCATAAGTCCCATATCGTGCAGGTTAGGGGCAAAAATATTTGCATCTTCGTATATGGTTCTGTCTTGTATAACGGTTTCAGTTCCCCGCTGTATTTCTAATAACTGATTTAAGCGGCTGTTTAAAAAGAATATTTGAAGATTAAAGCTCCAGCGTGGCATATCATCATAAAAATCATTCAGGTAAGGGTTATGGTCTACATCTTCAAACTGAGGAATCCATTTATAATGTTTGCTAAGCATTTCTGTAAGAGTAGTCTTTCCTGCACCAATGTTGCCTGCGATAGCAATGTGTTTTGGTTTTTTCGTTTTGGCCATAACCTTTTAAAATTGTAAAAATGTATACGAAATTAAGTGTAATTATTTCAAAGAAAATATTTTTTTGAAGGTGGAATTATCCGCAGTAAACTTTAGAAAAATACAAGGTTAGTAAGTATTATTTTTATTGTAGAAACCTATATGGCATAGTTAACCGAATTTAATTTTTAAATAAAAAACGGCAATGCTGCAATGCATTGCCGACTAATATTAATATTTAATTTACCTATTTAAAATTTAACTGAACCGCACCACTTTCTTTAAGGTCGCTGCGCACAGTTGCTCTGTACTCTTTGCCGCCACTTCTTATAAGCATTAGCGCTGTATTAGGTGGTGTAGTGCCAAGGTTTTCTGCAAACATAATAATGTTATTTACACCCTTCACAGCTTTTACTTTGTATGATACAAGTTTTTCAGTAAGTGTTACTTTACTTGCAATTTCATTGCCATTAAAAAATAAAGTTATTTGGTCACCATCAGCTTCTCCATTATCAACAATATCTATCGTAATATCTGCATCAGTAATGTCAAATGTTTCAATAATTTTTGATGCTCTTCCATTAACAACGGGCGATACCTTTTCTGCAGCTTTTTCCGGCAATTGCACAGCTGTAATCATGTTGGCTGGGTTTAAATAAACCTTTGCAGCATTTTTAATATCTGTTACAGTTAATGCGTTTACATACTTTTCGTAGTTTAAAAATCTGTCTATATTTTTCCCTTCAACTTTTGCTTCTAAAAGTGTATTCATCCAGGTATCATTGTCTTTTAAGGATTCCCTGTATTTTTCGAGCCATTGCTTTTTTACTTTTTCCAGTGTTTCAGGGGCAGGACCATTTTTTTGTATTTTTTCAATTTCGGTTTTTAAACTACTTAGAACAGTTTCTACTTTTTCAGGTCCTGTTGGTAATTGGGCCATCATAGTATAACTCGGGTAGGGCTCTTTTTGCAGTGTGCCATAAACACCACCACCATAAATAGCCTGCGCTTTTTCTCTTATTTCTTCAATTATTTTTATGTTTAAAGATTCCGTCATTGCTTCCGCTTTTAGCGCCGCATCTTCTGAATAAGGTATTTCCCCACTGTACATTTGCAGTACCAAACTTTTCTGCTCTTTGCCTTTCTTAACTTCCAGTAATTTATTACCCTTTATCGGTCTCACTTGATTGTCCTTAAAAGTAGTTTTTTTACCGTTAACCGGTAAGCTGGCGATGTATTTTTCAATTAGAGGCAACATATTTTCCTCTTTAAAACTTCCAACAAAAACAAAATGCATTCCAGTAAGATCCCCCGATCTTTCTTTGTAAATCTGCATAGCACGGTCAAGGTTTATTTTATCGAAATACTCGCTGTGCGGTACTAATATCGGCGCCATTGGGTTATTGCTGTAAATAAACTTATACATTGTATCTATAAAGGCAGCTTGTGGGTTGCTCATAATACCTGCCACTTGTGCTTTGTTCTTGTTTATAAAAGACCTAAACAAGGCGGTATCTTTTCTTTGCGCAGTAACTTTTAGATAAAGCATTTGAAACATGGTTTCTAAATCTTTTATTGTTGAGTTTCCGTTTACAACATCTTTTGTATCGGTAAAAGAAACGGCTGCATTGGCTTTTTTTCCGCTCATTGCCTTTGTAAGATCTTGTGGAGCAAAATTTCCAAAACCCATTGCAGCCTGCACTGCTGTAGCGTATTGTGCAGAATATTTATCTTTTAAATTATAGTTGCTGCTGCCACCAAACCTGGCGCCCTGCATTTTAATTTCATCGGCTTTAAAATCTGTCGGCTTGAGTGTAACGGTTAATCCATTGCTAAGCACCAACTCTGTTGTACCTAATAATTTGTTGGCTGTCTTTTTTGTAACTCTCCCCGCTGTAGGACTTTTAGCAAGCAAATCAGCTGAAATATTTTTTTCCTCATAGGCTGTAACTTTTTCAGCTGCAGCGCTGTTCGCCATCGCAACGAGTTCCTCGTTTGTTGGCAGTTTAAAGTTCTCAGTCTTTTCAGGACCGGTAATATTTACAAAGCGTTTTGGATTCTCTGTTAATTTTTCCGACAATTTATTTACATCGGAAAGTGTTATTTCTGGCAAGAATTGCTTTACATACCCAAATTCATTTTCAATACCAGGTGCTGCATCTCCGTCTAAAAATAAGGTAAGATATTCCTCTACAAAACTTGAAGATTCAGTTTTGTCTTTACTCTTAAATGAACTTTCGTAATTAGAATATAAATTCTTTTTTGCTCTTTCTAATTCAGCTGCAATAAAACCAAATTTGTTCACTCTTTCCACTTCGTTTATTAAAACCTTTACAGCTTTTGCAGGGTCATTTGTACCGGTTCCCGCATTCACGCTAAATTGATTGAAGCCTTTTATAAATCCGCCAAAATTTCCGCCTGCAGATAAAAATGGAGGATTAGGTTTTTGTACAATTTCTTTAAAACGTGCATTCAGCATTGCATTGAACAATGACTGTATAATAAATTTTTTGTAGTCTGCAACGGTATTTAAACTGTTGTATGCAAATGCTGGCCACGCTATTTGTACATTAAAACCTGTAGCTTCTTTATCAGTCACCACAATTCCTTTATCAGCTGTATATGCAGGAAAATTAAACGGCTGAAGGGGTCTAGGGTTGGCAATGGGCTCAATACCCGCAAAATGTTTTGTAATCATTTCCAGCCCTTTCTCTTTTGTAATATCCCCCACAACAATCACAGCCATCAAATCTGGTCTATACCAATCTTTGTAATATTTTCTTATAAGGTCGGGCTTAAAATTGCTGATAATGCTATCCTTACCAATTGGTAATCTTTCTCCAAAACGGGAGCCATTAAAATAATCTGGCAGCCATTTTTGTTGCATTCTGTCATTCGCTCCTTTACCAAGTCTACTTTCTTCTAAAATAATTTGCCTTTCCCCTTCAATATCCTCTGTGTTGTACGTTACGTTATGGGCCCAGTCCTCAATTACCTGAAATCCTTTTTCCAAGTTCGCCGGTTTGTCTGTTGGAATAGGGAGAATATAAACTGTTCTGTCAAACGATGTGTATGCATTTAAATCACTCCCAAAACCAACGCCAATATCCTGCAAAAAAGAAACAATGTCATTCTTTTTAAAATTTTTGGTGCCATTAAAAGCCATGTGCTCACTCATGTGGGCAAGCCCTTGCTGGTCTTCATCTTCACTAACGCTGCCGCTGTGTATTGCCAGGCGTAACTCTACTTTTTTTTCAGGCTTGTCATTTGGCATAATGTAATAAGTAATGCCATTTGGTAATTTACCTGTGGTAACTTTTGGG
>JBBRPX010000222.1:0-5886 GCA_038227505.1 Chitinophagales bacterium | reverse complement strand
TCAAAAAATATTGTTGTTATTTCTCACGTAATTTATCTCCTTCACTCTTTTGGGGATGAAGGGTCGTATCTTTATTTAACCCCATTTCCTTTTGTATTTCAGGAGATGAGTTTTCAGGTGTCACTCCCAATCGCAACATCCACCCACGAATACCTGTTTTAGCTGCCTGCCATAAATTAGTGGGTGGTTTGTAACCATAAGCTCTCCATTTTCCCGGCATTACTTTTCCCTTCTCTGTAACAAAACTTTCAAAGTCGCTAACCCATGTATTAAATTTTTGCATAAACGCATCGTCTTTCACCATATTTTCTGATTGGTTATCGCTGTACTTTTTACCCTTTCCGGATGTGGCATGTGCCCAAAGTTTTTCCGGTACCTCAATGCCTCCATACCGGCACTGCCATACTAAAGGGGCATAAGCACTTCTGTCATCATCAAAAATTTCAGCATCGCCATCAAAATATTTTTTATGCTTTAATATTTTTGGAACATTGTTTTCATCCATCTCATCGCCTCCTGCATCACCATAGCAAAAGAAACCTGCACTCCGGCCTTCCAAGTGGTTCACACTAATATCTTCCCACAAAGCAGTATGTTCTAAAGCCATTGCTTTTTCAGGATCCTTATGATCTATTAAATTTTCATCAGGGTTTCCTCCATTCATGCATACAAGTCGATCAAACATTAATTTTAAATTAGAAGTGGGGGAATACCAGTTAATAGGTCCGATAATTGCCCAGGCATCTGCCATATCCAACCTTGCATACATATCCATATCCCACATTAAGTCAGGTTCTCGCCAGCTGCTTTTTTCGTAGCAGTTGCAAGGCCATACACACAGCGCCATAGAGGTAGAAACGCAGGCATTGCAACTCTGTATTTTCGATCTGCCGTATACGTTACCCAAATCTTCATAATCAATTTCCCATTCCTTGGGCAACATCTCTGCCATCTTTAGCATAAGCATTCTGCTCTTTCCATCCACACCGGGACAGTTGTATTGTCGCCTGTTAGAACCGGAAATTATCATTACCCTAAATGGCCGTTCGGCTATTGGAAGTTTTGCAGAGTCATCGTTTGGCTTCATGTTTTTTTATTTATAATGACTAATAATACTGTTGGCAATTTCAATCAAATCCTTCCCAATAAAATTTGGCTCGGGCGATAGAGGATAAAGTGATTGACCTTCCCGTTTAATAAAAGCTGCCTGCATACCTGCCTCTAAAGCGCCAGCAATATCCCAGCCATGAGCGGCCACCAGCAGCGTATCACTAACATTTACGGATAATTGTTCTGCAGCCCATTGGTATGTTTGTAATGCCGGTTTATATTTTTTAATGGTATCTATGCTGAGTGTAGCTTCAAAATAATCGATGAGTTTTGCATGTTGCAATTGTGCCATTAATGTAGCTGATGGAGAGTTGGTAAGTGTAGCAAGGCGAAAGCCATTTTCTTTTAAAAGCTGCAGGCCTGTTGGCACATCTGCATGTACGGGTAACTGTTTTATGGTTGAAATTGCACCCTTTTTTTCCTGTTCATTTAAATTAATATTTAGTGATTGTGCTGCCATATCTAAAGTTGCATTTGCCAACGATATAAAGTCGTGATAGTCGCCTGTGCAGTTATCAACCAATGAATATTGCAGCAGCATTCCAAACCAAATACGAAAACCTTTGATGGTGCCTAAAAGATTATTTATTTTATCTTTTAGTACTGACATATCCAAAAGCGTTTCGTTCACATCAAAAACAATCAGGGGAAGATTGTTATTATTCATATCTAATTTTTTAAATACTTTTTATGAAATTATCCGTGCGTCAATAATATTTAATTACACAGATCCAAAATAACTTTTCTCCCAGATATTTTTAAAAGTCAATCACATTTTCAAACTTTACCTGTCTGTTAATTAGGAATTATATCGGCTCCTATTTTCAATTTAAAACGAAACAATTATGCCACAAAAAATGTGGCATAATTACAGGTAGAATATTTATAATTGATTTACATTTTTTCTTTCATTTCCATTTTCATTTTCATCTTTGCTTTCTTAATTTTTTCCAGTATTTCTTTACTGACTGAGTTTTTATCTGTAAAACCTGTTTCCCCTTTAGATGCAGTAAACTGAAAAGATTTCATGTAAGGAGATGTCTTTTTTTCCAAAACAAATTCTTTAATAGCTTTTGTATAAAAATCTCTTGCAGCCATTACTGTTTTTTTACCGGTAATAATATCATGAGCAAGATTTAAGGCCAGAAAATTTGCGCCTTCAAAGTCACATTTAGCTGCAATTTCTCCATCCGTTCTATGTACACTCACACTTCCATCATATTCTCCCAGCGCAGTCAATTTATTTGTCGGCACTTTATGGTCAATCACCTGTTCCATTACATCAGTGTGGTCAACGGGGAATATATGTTTGCTTTCCACATCATAAATAGTGGTTCTTTTCCAGGGGCCGTTGTTGTACCAAACCAGCATGTGAGGAGTAGTTTCATTTGGGTTGCCATATTTGTCCATCATTTCTTTGGCAGCCATTTGTGATGCTTCAGGCCAGGTTTTTAAATCAGGCATCATGTTATTCTGTGCTTTTGCGGTCAAGGAAAAAAGACCCATTAGTATCATAAATGACAGAACCATTTTATTAATTTTCATTTTTAATTATTTTATTTTTTACAAATTGAACTACTAACTGTTTGTGCCAATTGCCATGCCATATCAAGATATCTGCCTAGGTTGCTGTCTCAAAAGCGCTACGCTACTATAAAAAAAATTGACAGTTTGATTTGAGCAAAAGTTTTGTGGTTACACAAAACGGGGTGTAGTGGGCAACTCCGAGAAAAGGGACAGTTTAAAATGGAAGGACCTCATGAAACTTAAGGGTTACCAAAATATACAATATAGAAAACCCTTTAGATGAATATAATTTATTCAGTAAAAAAGGTAGACACTTTGAAAGTTTATTTGGTTTTCAAAAAAACTTTGAAACTATTTGGGTAACAAAAACACCTGTTGATTGAAATTTAAAATTACTATAAAGGCGTTTTCAACATTTCAAAGATGCAACGTACTGCAAAGTCATAATTGCTATAAATTTTTATAAGAATATAGTTTAGCTTTTAGCAATCCCATTGGGAAGTAGCGTACATATTTGCGAATAATTCCCCAAAAACTTTTTAAAAAATATATTTTAAGTTATATCTACTATAAAAAAAAATTTTTTTATCGGGCATAGTAAATGAAAAATTACGTTTAGTATTTTCTACATTTAAAAAACTTTATTATGTCATCAATTCAAAATACCAGTGTTGAAAAAAATGAAACTGAACAACAACAGACACCACTTTCTTTTATACGGCGTGACTTTTTAAAATTTGCAGGTGTAGGCGCCGTAGATGTTTTATTTGCCACTTCAGGATGTAAAATTCACAGTAAAGTAGGAGGCAGATTAAACCCGGGTAAAGGCGATTTTTCTGTGCTCAATTATGCATATGCGCTTGAGCAAATGGAAGCTGCATTTTATGAGAAAGTAATATCTAATTTTTATACAGGCGCAACAGAAATGGAAAAATATTTTTTAACAGACATTCGCAACGATGAAATTGCCCACCGTGAATTTTTTCGTGAAGTGCTGTTTCTAAAAAAACTTACAAAACTTGAATTTGATTTTTCAACTGTAAATTTTAATAATAGGTCAAGTGTGTTAAATACCGCCAAAGAATCGGAAGATACAGGTGTTTCAGCCTATAATGGCGCCGGAAAATTGCTGGATGTACGGCTGTTTTTAAAAGAGGCAGGTAAAATTGTTTCCGTAGAAGCACGCCATGCAGCAACCATAAGAAATATGATCAGCTACGGAGATTTTGCAGGCGATGATATTATAAATGCTGATGGTTTAGATGTTGTTCAAACTCCGGCACAGGTACTTGCCAAAGCAGACAAATATTTTAAAACAAAAATCACGGTACAATATTTACCAACCACATAATAAATAATCATGGATATTTCAAAAATTATAGAAGAATTAGAAAATGTTGATCCTGAAGTGTACGATAGAATTGATCAAAGAAGAAATGTAATAAAAAATTTTTTCAACTTTAGTTCCAAAATTGCCATTGCTGCGGTACCTGTAGCATTGGGTTCTATGTTTAATAAAGCATACGCCGGCAGCAATGTATCCGGTAAAATTATGGGAGTGCTAAACTTTGCATTTGGGTTGGAACACCTGGAGTACAGGTTTTACGAAACTGCATTAAGCAAATCTGGTCTTGTTCCAAAAAAAGATAATATTAATGTTATCCGTGATCATGAAAAAGCACATGTAAAATTTTTGCAGCAAACAATTACTGCTGCAGGTGGTACGCCGGTTGCAGAAGGTGGATATGATTTTACAGCTAAGGGTTTATATCCAAATGTATTTACCGATTACGCACAGTTTTTAATGGAAGCTCAGGCATTTGAAGATACCGGCGTTGCAGCATATAAAGGGCAGGCGGGGCGTTTAAAACCAAACAATGATTTGCTCGAAGCTGCGCTGAGGATCCATTCTGTAGAAGCAAGGCATGCTGCACACATTCGTTTTGCAAGGAGAATAAATGGATTTGATACTACAGTTAAACCCAGGGTTATAGGCAATGATAAAACAAAGGGAACTCCTTTGGAACCTATTTATAAAAGAGAAGCAAAGCATGTAAAAGTAATTTTTAACATAAACAATATTGGTGGTTATAAAACCGGTAACGCAGGTACATCAAGTTTTGATGAGCAACTTCACATGAACGAAGTGTTGGATATCGTGAAACCATTTATGGCATAAATCCAAGTTTTTACAGTGGATCAATAGTTGTTTTTAGTAACGTCTCCTAAGGGGGACGTTACACTTTGATTCTGGCGCACTTTACTTTCAGCAATAGGCTGCCAAATAACCGATTACAGGTTTATACAATTCTGATAGCATTTTAATTTTTGAGTGACGCAATCTGCAGCATTTCCCAAAAGTATAAAAGTGGTTATCTATGCAGAATGAGATAATTTTTTTATCAGGCGTAACTAAAACATCTCTTAGTTAAGATTAATTCTTTTTACTAAAACGTAGTACCACTGATTGGTAACTGACTATCCTCTTTTTAATTGAACGTGTTACTTTGATATTTTACTTAACTGGTAAATTAAAAGGTGCCTTTGGTTTAAACTTTAATTCATTTGGTTATATGGGGTGACCATTTCGGACATTGATATTCTTTTGGTATTGTAGCGTACAGGTAGTGGAAGCATATGGAGAAGCAAAATAAAATTGCAGAATCATTTCATGGGTTAGCAGCACAAGAGTTTAATTATTGAAAAATAAGTTTACAAACAATCAATTCAATTCATCAATAAAAAAAACAAAATGGAAAATTCAACAGTAAAAGAAGATGTAATTACAAATGCAATAGAAAAGCAAACAATAAAAATCCCTTCGGATGTATTTTTATTTACAGCGATTGGTACAATGGCAATATCGCTAACATTAAAAGTGATGGGGAGAAACAGAGATGCGGTGTTTGTGGGACAATGGGCAGCGCCGATCCTCATATTGGGAATTTACAACAAATTAGTAAAACAGGAAGAAGGTAGGAAGTGAAATTAATTTCTCTTCGCACTAATATATAAAAACTTTTTTGTTCTTACCAAAAAGCGGATTTGCAAAAAGGAAAAATGAAATAAAATCGGCCTTTGCAGATTATGGTAGACAGCAATTTTTTATAGCTTAAGCAACTATTGCCAGGCTTCAATAAAAACTCTTTAATTAGAGAAAATTCATTCTCTATATAAAAACAACAACATGGAAAAAGAAATGACAACGAAAAAAGACATCGTGGCAATCGCCTCGACAGATTCTAAAGC
>JBBRPX010000221.1:0-5890 GCA_038227505.1 Chitinophagales bacterium | reverse complement strand
TCATACGATAATTATTGTCAGGCCGTGTTCAAATTTATCATCTATTAAAATAATTTATTTTTAATTATTTCCGGTGTTGCCGGATCAATCAATCCATAATTGTGCGATACTAATTTCTCATCTTTATTTTTATATTTCATTCGTTCCAATATGTGAGAAATAACGGCAATACGGGTTTCATGTTTATTGTCTGCATTTACCACAAACCATGGCGCATGTGTAAAATTTGTCTTCAACAACATTTCATCTCTGGCGTCAGAATAATCTTTCCAGTGTTTTTGTGCCACCTCATCAATAGGGCTTATTTTCCATTGTTTTAATGGATCTTTTTTGCGGTCATCCAGTCTTTTTTGCTGTTCATCTTTACTAATGTCCAGGTAATATTTTAAGATAATGAATCCCCCCTGGGCAAGTCCATTCTCAAAAGAGTCTACTTCAGAAAAGAATGATTTGTATTGCTTGTGTGTGCAGAATCCCATTACTTTTTCTACTCCTGCACGGTTGTACCAGCTACGATTAAAAATAACAAATTCGCCGGATGCCGGCAGGTTTGCAGTGTAGCGCTGAAAGTACCATTCTTTTTCCTCGCCGTCAGAGGGCTTCCCCAATGCTACTATTTTTGTTTCACGCGGACTTAAATGTTTAGTGATTCTTTTTATGGTACCATCTTTACCGGCGGCGTCTCTACCTTCCAGTATAACAAGTAATTTTAAATCGGATGCTATCACTTCTTTTTGAAGCTTTACCAACTCAATGTATAATTCGTGCAATATTTCTTTCCTTCTACCTTTTTTTGTATCCGCGGCATTGAGTACTATTTTCGTTTCCATTGTTTTGTTTATAATTTGAGTGTCACTTTCTTTACAAAGATGTTTCTCTGGGTTGTTTAGAAGATGAATCTGTTTGTTCAATATGGTCATAATCTGACTCATCAAATACTTCGCACTCCTTTACTCCTTCCATCGAAATATCCAGAATAATTTTAGAATTTTCCCACTGTATGTCAGTAATATGTTTCACATTAACCAATACCTTTTTGCCTCCAAACCAATTATGGGTATCTATTACAAAATATAAAACCTCCCATGTTTTATCATCAATAATAAAATCATTTACATGTCCAATGTCTCCATCTGTTGCATGAATATGATAACCGGTTAATGCATTGGTGCTTCTTAGGTGTAAATCATCATCTTTTCGATCGTCATTGTTATCCGCTTCTTTAAAAACCTTTTCATCTATTATAAGTGGAGTGTTTAAAAATGGTGCCGAACCACCTGCATAAAAACCGCCTCCACCATATCTATCCCATGCGTAATGTCCGTACAGGCTTATTTCTTGTTGGCTTGAGACAGGTTTGTCCGTATCAATATCAGGGCTTGTTTTAATAAGCTCTTTAGATAGATTTACAAAAAATTCTTTCGCATCGGAGTCAGTACTTTTTACCGATTGCGGCGCAATAAGTACTTTACGCCCATTAAGCCAACTGCCTGTTTCTACAATCAGGTAACGGATGGACCAGTTTTTATCGTCAAAATAAAATTCATCTACTTTACCTATTTCTCCATCTGTAGCTCCTAAGCTGTATCCTATCAAACTGCTAATATTCCGTTGCATAGTCTTTAATTTAAAGTGTAATTATTAATTTTTGAAAATATTCTTTATTGTAATGAGTTTACAAATGCTGTTATACAAAATGCCAATAGTCATCTACCAAGTCAAAATTTGTATGTGGCCAGTGCCAATGATTAAACCCCGGAGCTTTTTCAAGCATTTCTTTGCTCCCGCTGAATACAAAAATTTTCTTTTCAGGATGTACTTTTAACATGCCCGACGGTATGGCAAAGTATTTTCTGCTAATACCGAGAAACCCCCCAAATTCAACCACGTAGTAATCAATTTTTCCATTTGTTAAATCGATCATGATGTCTTTAATGTCGCCCATGTGTGCATCTTTCTCATCATGTACTTTATCGCCAATGATGGACGATGCTGTTAAATATTTAAAGGGTGTGTTTAATTGTTCATGATCATGTATATCATGGGTGAAATTATCTTCGGGTAACTTTTCCATTTTTATAGTTTTTATTATGATTAATATTTTAATAAATTATTAAAGCAGCATTTTATTCTTATCACCCGCAACAGTTTTTTCATGCGTTCTATTTATTTCTTAAAACTGTAATCATTACCTCAAGCCTACATTTCCAAATTCGATATAATTACAATTTGCTGGTTTTATTACTGGCGAGACAGAAAATTAACTTTCATCAACATTACTTTCATGTTCATTGAAAGCCTAACGGATAGAAAATATTTTCAATTTTCATCGAATAATGATTTATTAGTATTGCCTGTAAGGCTAGAAAGTAACCGTAAAAGAGATATAAATCAAAGGTAGTTTTACAACTTTCCTTAACTATTACATAATTGTAGAAAAATCTTGTATAATTCACACATTGAAAACAGTTCGGTTTAAAACAAAATAAAAACGTTTCTAAACTTTAAAAAATGGGTGTTAATAGGGGGTTGGATTTTTATAAATTTTTATGTAAAACATAAAAAAACCTTCCTGAATCAATATCAAAAAGGTATTTCGTTGGGTGGAAAAGATTCGAACTTGCGACCCCTAGACCTCCGGCCTAATGCGCTGCCGGGCTGCGCCACCACCCGAAAATAGGATAGCAAATGTATAAGAAAATTTTAAAGAGAAAAATACTACTCATTCTTTTTGTGGACAAACCTGATGGTTCCACTTTTTTTAAGATCAGAAGTTATTCTTACCTCATATCTTTTTTTTCCATCTCTTACAATCATTAACGCAGTATTGGGTGGTAGCGTACCAAGGTTATCGGCATACATTACGAGTTCATTCACGTCATTATTTGTGACTGGTATCTCTAATAAAATTGGTGTTTCAGAAAGTCGTTTATGGGCAAGTAAAACATTGCCATTATAAAAAAGAGAGATGCTGTCACCATCAACTTCCCCATTATCGTACAATTCAATTTTAACAGTAGGGTTTTCAACAGTCACAATTCTTAAAACTGAATTACTTCTTTTTTCAAACCCAATAGGGATTATTTTTTCTGCAGGAGGCAAAATTTTTATGTTTGATGTTATCTCAACCTTCGGCTCTTCCGTCTTGGCAGTTAGTATGTCTTTAGGAAGAGATTTTGTAATTATTTTAGGTAGAGGTTTTTCTATTTTAGCGACCGAAGCAGGTTTCTCAGAAATTTTTAAGGGGATTGGTTTTGTAATTTTTGGTTTTGCTGAAGCAATGACAGGCCTTTCGGGTGATGATGAAGGATCTTTTTTTGCATTTATTTTTTTTGCAAGAGCAGAAATTTCTGTGAGTTGTCTTTTGGTTAAAACTGTCGTACCAAAACCCGTATTTTTTGTATCCTGACCTGCGGCAGGCAACCATTTACCTTCAAGTATTTCATTTTCCCCTTCTTTGCGCCAAGTTAATTTATGAACCTGAAAACTGTTTGAAATATTGACAGGTATGTTAGTTTTTGTTCGGGCTACTTCGGTGATCTCTATGTATTTTCGTTTTCTGTCTGCAACGCCTTCGAGCCTGCATATAGTGTAATATTTATTGCCGGCATTGGAAAAATAAGTGTAAGAATATCCTGTAATATTTTTTCCATTAACTTCTAAATCCAACACATAATCACAACGGTCACCGCTCCACGATCCCATTGATGTGCTTTTATCTATAAAAGTTCCTTTCCATTGCCCTTGAAAATTTTGGGCACTACAAAGAAAAATATTTAAAATAAAGAAACTTAGTATAATTATTTTTTTCATCCTTGTTTAAAAATTATTTAAACAAAAGTAAATTTTATTAATTTTTGTGGTGCTCATTTAAAGGAACTAATTAGCAAAGACTTCGTTAAATTTGCCGCAGACAAAATCAATTGAATTTAAGAAAAATGAATATTAAAATTACGCTGCCGGATGCTTCTGTAAGGGAATACGAAAAAGGTATAAGTGCGTTGGACGTTGCGAAATCAATAAGCGAAGGACTTGCTAGAAAAGTACTTGCAGCAAATATAAATGGTGAAGTGTGGGACGCAACCCGTCCCATAAACGACGACGCATCTTTAAAATTGTTAACGTGGGATGATGCAGATGCGAAGTCTACATTTCGCCACTCGACTGCACATTTAATGGCTGAGGCTGTTGAAGCTTTATTTCCCGGCGTAAAATTTTGGGTGGGTCCAGCAGTTGAAGCCGGATTTTACTATGACATGGATCTTGGAGATAAAGTGATGACGGAAGATGATCTTGTACTTGTAGAAAAAAAGATGAGCGAACTCGCAAAAAAGAACAGTGCATTTATTCGAAAAGAAATAACCAAGGCCGATGCTGTAAATTATTTTACTGATAAAGGCGATGAATACAAATTAGACCTACTCCAAAATTTACAGGATGGAGGAATAACACTTTATAGCCAGGGTGAATTTACAGATTTGTGTCGTGGTCCTCATATTCCAAATACATCTTTTATAAAAGCTGTAAAATTAATGAGTGTTGCAGGAGCGTATTGGAAAGGCGATGAAAAAAACAAACAGCTTACAAGGGTGTATGGTATTTCTTTTCCAAATCAAAAAGAATTAGATGAGCATTTATTAATGTTGGAAGAAGCCAAGAAAAGAGACCACCGTAAACTGGGGAAAGAACTTGGCATTTATACAACAGATGATAGTGTGGGTGCAGGACTTATTTTATGGATGCCCAATGGTACAGTAATAATTGAAGAGTTGGAAAAACTTGCAAAAGAAACTGAAAATGCGGCAGGATATAAAAGAGTCGTTACGCCACACATAGCAAAAGAAAACCTGTATTTAACAAGTGGTCATTTACCTTATTATGCCGATAGTATGTTTCCACCGATGATAATGGATGGTGAAAAATATTATTTGAAGGCCATGAATTGTCCTCACCATCACAAAATATTTGATGCGGAGCCTAAGAGCTACAGAGACATGCCTTACCGGATTGCAGAATATGGTACCTGCTACCGTTATGAGCAGAGTGGAGAATTATTTGGTCTTATGCGTGTGCGTTGCCTGCACATGAACGATGCGCATATATATTGCAGTAAAGAGCAATTTGCACAGGAGTTTCGAGCAGTAAATGATATGTACCTTAAATATTTTAAAATATTTGGTATTGAAAAATATGTGATGCGTTTAAGCTTACACGATCCTGAAAAGTTGGGACAGAAATATGTGAACGAACCGGAACTTTGGCTGGAAACGGAAGCAATGGTAAGAGAAACCTTGATAGAGGCGAAAGTTCCTTTTGTGGAAGTTAAAGGTGAAGGGGCATTTTATGGTCCTAAAATAGATGTTCAGATATGGAGTGCAATTGGAAGAGAATTTACATTGGCTACAAACCAGGTAGATTTTGCACAGCCCCGTAGTTTTAAATTATCTTTTACCAACAAAGACAATACGCCAGAAATTCCATTAATCATACACCGTGCGCCATTGGGTACGCATGAGCGTTTCATTGGTTTTCTGTTAGAACATTATGCAGGTAAATTTCCTACATGGCTTGCACCTTTGCAGGTAAAAATATTACCAATAAGCGATAAATTTATGGATTACGGTCTAGCGGTGTTGGAAAAACTAAAAGCAGCAGGCATTAGAGCAGAAATTGATGACCGCAATGAAAAAATAGGAAAGAAAATTCGAGATACAGAACTTGCAAGAGTACCATATATGCTGGTATTTGGCGAAAAAGAAATTGCAGAAAATGCTGTAGCTGTCCGCAAGCAAGGCAAAGGAGACCAGGGTATAAAAAATCTGGAAGAATTTATAAGCGAAATATCTGAAGAAATAAAAGAGCGTAGAGCTGAATAATTTAGTAATTTTAT
>JBBRPX010000220.1:0-5934 GCA_038227505.1 Chitinophagales bacterium | reverse complement strand
AGTTTAAGAAAAAAATATCCTGTAGCTGTAAATGAGGCTGTACTAAAGTCAATATTATAAAAAACAAGTTTACATTCTTTTAAAGAAGAAGTTTCTTCATAATTAGAATAAAGTGCCATTTTTTGAAGGCTCCTAATTAAGAAAATTTATTAAAGATTTATTTTTATCTACCAATTAGATCATTAATAAAATTATGGGTCTCGTATTTGCAGATTAATCTGCGGCTAAATTATAAAGTTTAAAACATTTGCAGTTTTTTACAAAGCGTTTATTAAATTATGAGACAGCTTCTTCTTTATTACATCAGTTTTTGTACCACATCTGCTATCAACATTGGTTTCCCCAAGGTATAATAATGCAACGCCGGCACTCCGGCTTTTTTTAATTCAACTGATTGCTGTAACAACCATTCAGCTCCAACCTTTTCAACATCTACATCTTCTTTGGACTTAATTATTTCGCTTGACAATGCGGTTGGCAAATCAATGTGAAAAATCTTTGGTAAAACAGTAAGTTGTTTTTTATTGAAGATCGGTTTTAGGCCGGGTATAATCGGAACGGTAATTCCTATGGCCCTACAAGCATCTACGAATGCAAAATATTTAGCATTGTCAAAAAACATTTGTGTTACAATATAATCTGCACCGGCATCTACTTTATTTTTAAGATACTGAAGGTCAGTATCCATATTAGGAGCTTCAAAATGTTTTTCAGGGTAGCCTGACACACCAACACAAAATTTTGTACTTGCTGTGTTTTTCAAGTCTTCTTCCTGGTAAATGCCCGCATTTAAATTTTGCACCTGGTTTATCAAATCTATAGTGTAAGTATGACCACCAGGTTCAGGTTCAAAATTTGTTTCGTTCTTTGCAGCATCGCCTCTTAACAGCAATACATTGTCTATTCCTAAATAATCCAGGTTAATAAGTGCATCTTCCGTTTCTCCTACGCTAAACCCACCGCAAATAATATGAGGCACCGTATCTACATTGTATTTGTTCATGATTGCAGCACAGATAGATTCGGTACCGGGGCGCTTACGCACAACAACTTTTTTAAAATTTCCATCAGCCGTCTTTTTAAACACATGTTCACTGCGATGGTAGGTAACATTTATAAAAGCCGGCTTCATTTCCATTAACGGGTCTAAATGGCTGTAAAGCGATTGAATGCCTTTGCCTTTTAATGGCGGCAAAATTTCAAAAGAAAGAACGGTATCTTTTGCGTTGTTTAGGTGATCTGTAACTTTCATGCAGTTGTTTAAGAGGCACAAAGATAATGGTAAACAAAAAAACTACATATTTAGACAGTTTCGAAATAGCAAAAAAGAAAAGTGTATTTGTATTTACGCCAATAGAATATCTTACAAAAAGGAAGGGAGACAGAAGTTATTTTAATGAAACTGAAATTCTTTGTTATAACTCAATTTTATCACTGAAAAAAAGGACTGTTTTAAAAATTAATGCATTCTAACTTACCTTTACAACCCATGAGTATTGTAATTCAAACAAAAAATTTGGTAAAAAGATACGGAAGTCGTACTGTGGTTAATGACGTATCTTTTAACGTAAAACAAGGTGAAATTGTTGGTTTGCTAGGTCCGAATGGTGCAGGTAAAACAACATCATTTTATCAGGTTGTAGGCTTGGTGAAGCCAGATGAAGGAGAGGTTTTTTTAAATGACATCAACATTACCAAGCTGCCCATGTTTAAACGTGCAAAAATGGGTATTGGTTATTTGCCGCAGGAAGCAAGTGTGTTTAGAAAATTAAGTGTGGAGGAAAATATTATGGCTGTGCTGGAAATGACAAAGCTTAAAAAGGTCGAACAAAAACTAAAACTAGAATCTTTGCTGG
This sequence comes from Chitinophagales bacterium, assembly GCA_038227505.1. Classification (GTDB taxonomy): domain Bacteria; phylum Bacteroidota; class Bacteroidia; order Chitinophagales; family Chitinophagaceae; genus Ferruginibacter. The sequence goes on along the minus strand of JBBRPX010000220.1, from coordinate 4,078 downwards.
ATGAGTTTCGTTTGCAGCATGTACGTAAAAACAATGGTGATACATTGAGCGGTGGCGAAAGACGTAGAACAGAAATTGCTCGTGCACTGGCTGTTGATCCTAAATTTATTTTATTGGATGAACCTTTTGCAGGAGTAGATCCTATAGCGGTAGAAGATATTCAGGAGATAATTGCAAAGCTGAAATATAAAAATATCGGCATCCTCATAACCGATCACAATGTAAACGAAACACTATCAATTTGCGACCGTGCATATTTATTAATTGATGGTAGTATTTTTAAACACGGTACTGCAGAAGAACTCGCTGGAGATGAGCAGGTGCGGAGATTATACCTGGGAAAAAACTTTGAACTGAAGCGTAAGGATTATCTGCATGAGCAGGCAGCTGGGTAAAGTTTTAATAAGTAGAAAAATTGTATTTTTATTAAAAGATTTATTATGGGACTAACTTATGCTGATATTGAATTGATTAATGCGGAGAACTTAGGGCTTGCTCGTAAGTATATCATAGGAGACGATGAAGTAAAAAAACTACACTTAAATATTCTTGTACATACAGGCTCATATAATCTCTGCATAAACGAAACCATTCAATCTCAATTAGATTTACCATTTTTAGAAAAAAGAAAAGGTCAGTTGGCAGACGGAAGTATTAAAGAATACGATTTGGTAGGTCCAATTGTACTAAAGTTTAAAAATAGACAAACCGTTTGCAATGCGCTAGTGTTGCAAGGTGATAATGAACCCTTACTTGGTGCTATCCCTTTAGAAGATATGGATGTTTTAATCCATCCCTTAAAGCAAGAATTAATTGTAAATCCTGAGCACCCTTATTACGCCCAAATGAAAATAAAATAGCTTCCAACCCTTTCTTTGTTAAAGAACTCCTAATAAAAATTTATTTTGATAAGCGGTAACTATTTCAATAATGTGTACGTTTAGTTTCGTATGTGGGTTAATTTTTAAACCTAACTGTATTTAAACTAAATTTTCTTTCAATGAAACTTTTATTTCTACCGTTGTTTTTATTATTATTTTTTGCAGGTAGCGCTCAAATCAAGCCAATTTTAGAGAAAAAAAGCATAACTATTAAAAAAACTACTGAAACCATAAAATTAGATGGCGATATAAATGATGCGGCCTGGAAAAATGGAGCCATTGCCGATAAATTTACAGAGTTTCAGCCTACCCCTTTTTCTGCTGAGCGGCCCGGAAATGAAACACAGGTTTACTTTCTATATAACAATAAGGGTATTTATATAGGTGGATATTTACACGAGAAAACAAAAGACAGTATTGCTGCTGAACTTACCGGAAGAGATGGATTCGGCAACAACGATTTTATAGAAATTGTTTTTGATACCTATAACGACAAGCAAAATGGATTCGAATATTTTTTGTCCCCTTTAAATGAACAGTATGATGCAAAAGTAGCACCTAATAATGAAGACTTTGCCTGGAATGCTGTTTGGCAAAGTGCAACCAAAATTCATGAAGATGGCTGGAGTTTCGAAATGTTTATACCATACTCGGCTATCAGGTTTGGTAAAAAATCGTTGCAAGACTGGGGTTTAAACATCGTTAGACAAAGAAAAAAAAGCGGACAGAAATTAACATGGCAAACCATTGACCCCATTGTAAACGGTTTTCTTACACAGGAAGGAAGCATAAAAGGTTTCGAAAATATTAAACCTCCGTTACGCCTTCAATTGTCACCATACTTTTCCACTTATTATAATTTAAATGGCAATGCAGGTCCCGACGAAAAAAAATCAGAGGTGATTTTTAATGGTGGGATGGATGTAAAATATGGTTTAAACCAGGCCTTTACCTTAGACATGACTTTAATACCCGATTTTGGGCAGGTACAGACCGATAATCTAACCTTAAACCTTACACCATTTGAGCAACGCTTTTCAGAAAACCGTGCTTTTTTTACCGAAGGAACAGAGTTGTTTAACAAAGGCGACCTTTTTTACAGCAGAAGAATTGGTGGGCAACCCATTCATTATAACGATGTATATGGCAGCACTTCAGCCAGTGAAAAAGTAATAAAAAATCCCGGGCAGAGTAAACTTATAAATGCTACCAAAATAAGTGGGCGTACTCAAAAAGGATTGGGCGTAGGGTTTTTAAATTCTATTACAAAACCGCAGTATGCCATTGTGGAAGATGCCAATAACAATACAAGAAAATTTGAAACTGATCCACTCACAAATTACAATGTGTTTGTGTTGGATCAAACGCTTAAACACAACAGCAGTGTATCTTTTGTAAATACCAGTGTATTGCGTAATGGTAAAGATTATGATGCGGATGTTGCCGCCGCACTTTTTAATATTAACGACAAATCCAACACTTGGAATGTTAGTGGACAGGTAAGCATCAGCAATATTATTGAGACAAACAGAAAAATCACTACGGGCTATTCACACAATCTTTCGTTTGGTAAAACGAGTGGTAAATTTAATTTTAGCCTTAATCAGGAACTTACAAATGCCAAGTTCAATAAAAGTGACCTCGGTTATTTTACCAACAACAATTCTTTAGAAAATAATGGTTTCGCAGGCTATAACTGGAATAAACCAAAGGGGTGGCATAACAGTATTAATATGAATTTCAATGGAGGCTACAGCCGCTTGGTAACGCCTATAGATATTTTCAAAAGAAAAGAATTCATGTATCAGACAGGTAGAATCAATTACAATTTTAATGCGCAAACTAAAAAGCTTTGGCAGCTTGGTATTGGGATATTTTACCGTTTTGCAAGTAATGATTTTTATGAACCTCGGGATTTTGGCAGGGTAGTAAAAAATAAAGGTGGCGGAGGTATATATAGTTATGTGGGTAGCAATGATGCAAAAAAGTTATCGTGGAATATAAGCGCTTCCACCCGGTATGGAGGAAACTTCAATCGCAAATCATTTAATTACGGGCTTGGAGGTAAGATAAGATTCAACAGCAAATTTTCAATTGAAGAAAATATTGGAGTAGAAAATAATAAAAACGAATCCGGCTGGGCAAATACTATTTACACAGGTAGTGTAGCCAATGACACTATTATATTTTCTCGCAGAAATATAAATAATGTAGAAAACTTATTTAATTTGAAATACAATTTTAATAATAAAATGGGGCTGTCTTTTAGAGCCAGGCATTCATTTGCAAAAGTTAATCCTCAACAATTTTACCGGCTCGATATCAATGGAAATTTAAATACACCTGATCGTCCCTTCACCAAAAATGTAAACCAGAACTTTAATTTTTTAGCAGTAGATATGCTTTACAACTGGCAGTTTACCCCTGGTAGTTTTGTTTCAGTTGCATGGAAAAATATTGGGCAGAATTTTAGCCGTTCTTTTGAGAAAAATTATTTTAAAAACGCACAAAATGTCATTGCGGGTAATCAATTTACAAGCTTTTCTTTGCGGGTCATCTATTTTTTAGACTATATCACATTTAAAAATAAGCTGAAAAATCGCAATTAGACGTCGCTACTCAATTTAAGTAAGGTCTTTGTCTAGACTAACATTTAACATTACCACAATATCAACTTCCATCTTTCACCTTGTCATCCCGTATAATTCCCGTACTTTTGCACACTCAAAAACAGCTCCGTAAAAGTGACGGGGCAATAAATTTAATAAATGAATATTCGCAACATCGCAATTATTGCACACGTAGATCACGGTAAAACAACGTTGGTAGATAAGATTCTTCATTCTACTAAAGTATTCAGAGACAATCAGGATACCGGTGATTTAATAATGGACAGCAACGACCTTGAAAGAGAGCGTGGTATTACTATTTTTAGTAAAAATGCTGCTGTAGTGTACGAAGGCTACAAAATAAATGTTATCGATACACCAGGTCACAGTGACTTTGGTGGTGAAGTGGAGCGTGTACTTAAAATGGCTGATGGCGTGGTTTTGCTGGTAGATGCTTTTGAAGGACCAATGCCGCAAACACGTTTTGTATTACAAAAAGCTTTGGCGCTTGGCTTAAAACCAATTGTTGTAATAAATAAGGTTGACAAACCAAACTGTCGTCCTGATGAAGTGCACGATGCCGTTTTT
>JBBRPX010000219.1:0-6007 GCA_038227505.1 Chitinophagales bacterium | reverse complement strand
GGAACTTTTGGGCATATTTTCGGCACACTACCGGGTGATGTAATTGAAAGTAAATTCAGTTCTCTTAAAAGAAGCTATGTACTTACTAACAGGCTCCAAGAGAACAGAGTTTTATCAAAACATTAATCAATTTACCATGATGCCTAGCTATAGTGCGGCTGATCTTAGATTTCCACAAAAGAACTTGTATATGAAATGGGATGATCAATACCTGTGCGGTAAAACACCTTTTGATTATATCTATGCTCCCCCTGCAAATGAACAACATGTTACTGTTTCGGCTGCAGGTTCACAGTATTTTGAAAATGAGATAAAATGTGCAGTTCCTAATTTACCGGTATTTATTCGGAATGAAATTGTCGGCGTTTCTAATTTTTGTAACTCAGCAACTTATTCAATAGAAAGCTGTAAGTCTATTGCTGCAAGTGCAATAAGTTGGACTGCAACACCAAGTGGAATTGTATCAATTATAAATAATGGCAATTCGGCAATTCTAACTAGATTATCGGGTGGTGTGGTTACGTTAAATGCAACAAGTGCCTCAAGTTGTGGTAATAATTTTAATTTTAGTAAGCAAATAACTTTAGGCCCACCTCTGCCTATAACAAATATACAGACAGCTTATACAATGTTTAAATGTAATGTTGTAAAATATATTTTTACAGTTATTGGTGCTGAAGGTGCAACCAATTATAAGTGGCATTATAGAAATATAACGCAGGGCACCCCTTTTACTTTATTTAAAAACTCATCGGCAAGGTCAGCAAATTCTCCGGTTAATGATGGTAGTTGTGATCAAATTGAAATTAGAATAGATGCAACAAATGAATGCAGTGTAACACCTGAACAATATTTCTTTTTATCAGATTTATGCCCACCATTTACAGATGGCAGTTGCAGAAGTGGTAGAATGCTTACTGCATCTCCCAACCCATCAGTCAGTAGTGTACAATTACAACTTATTGATGAGCCAAACGTTATACCTGTAAATACTCAACCAAAAAAAATATTGAAAATAAGAATTGTTGACAAAATAGGGCAAATAAAAAAAGTAATAAATGGGAATCAGCAAGATAAAATGATAATAGATTTATCTGGGTTGTCAACAGATATTTATACAATTCTAGTGTTTGATGGCAAAGAATGGATGAGTAAGCAAGTAAATAAAAATTAAATAAAACGAGGGAAGAGTTTTCTTGAGTTTGCTCTTCCCTTTATTTTTGTACAATAAACTTCTCACATAATATTATAAATAATATAATCAAAAGTTCTTTATAATTGGTTTTTTACTAGTACTTTCCAATCAAAATAATACAGTATGTGAATACTTATTTTTATATTTTTATAATATTTGCATACTAATTGTATGTGCTTCTTATATATTTTAAGAACAAAGCACATGAAGGGAATAATCATAATATTGACGATATTTTTTGCACAAGGATCTTATGCGCAAGCCAAGCCGGATGCAATAGTTGGCAAATGGCTAAAAACCCCAAAAGAAGATTTAGTCATACGGGTTTATAAGGCAGGTGATAAGTACAAAGGCAAAATAATAAAAGAAAAAGAAGCATTAAAAAACAAGTCTGTAGGTTTTGTAATTCTGGAAGGCCTGCAATACAACAGCGATAAACAAACGTGGAAAGGCGGGAAAATACATGATCCGAATACGGGAAAACGTACGATGCAGAAGCAAAAATTAACGGGGATGGTTCGCTGGAAGTAAACTGTTATAGAGGCATGAAATTTATAGGCACTAAAAAGTATTTTAAACGGATTAAATAACGACAACGACAGCAAAGGTCTTTGTTCGAAATACTATGTCACTTTGTTGATACAACCATTACCGCTTGAACACACAATAAGGCATTTCATTGTAATTTTGCATCACAACATTTTTAAAACACTGCAAATAACAAAGGTTGATATGGAATTGTTTTCTACAGCAAATAACCACAGCATAAACATTTTGCCTAAAGATGGCGTGGCAAATTATTACGGAAGAGTATTTACCTCAACAGAAACTGCTCACTATACAGAAAAATTATTTACTACCATTGACTGGAAAAACGATGAATCTTTTATTTATGGAAAATTAATTGTCACTAAAAGAAAAGTTGGTTGGTATGGCGACGAAGCTTTTGATTATACCTATTCAAAAACTACCAAAAAAGCGTTGCCGTGGACAAAGGAACTGCTGGAAATAAAAAAAGTAACAGAGCAAAAAACCGGCGAACAATATAACTCCTGTTTGCTAAATTTATACCACAATGGTGATGAAGGAATGGGATGGCACAGCGATGCAGAAAAAGAATTAAAAAAAGATGGAGCTATAGCTTCTTTAAGTTTTGGTGCCGAAAGAAAGTTTTTGTTTAGGCATAAACAAGACAAAGAAACCGTTTCAATATTACTGGAAAATGGAAGTTTGTTGCTGATGCACGGTACAACGCAAACAAATTGGTTGCACCGCATGCCGCCTACAAAAAAAGTTAATACGCCAAGAATAAATCTAACTTTTAGAACGATAATAGTTTAGCCCAAAGCGTTTTTAAAATCTTCAATTAAATCTTCTACATTTTCTATACCCACTGAAATGCGTAGAAGATTCTCTGGACTTAGCGGATTTTTACCTTCTGCGGTTCTGCGGTGCTCCACCAAGCTTTCCACGCCACCTAGGCTGGTAGCATGTTTAAAAATAGTTAGCTTTCGTGCAACAGCTAATGCTTCTTGTCTTTCTCCTTTTACTAATATTGAAACAATACTCCCGAAGCCATTCGTCATTTGTTGTTTTGCAATATCGTGGTTTGGGTGGGTTGGTAAACCAGGATAAAATACTTTTTCAATATTCGGATGTTGTTCTAAAAAAGCAGCAATAGCTACTGCACTTTTGCATTGTGCTGCTAGGCGCATAGGGAATGTAGCCAGGCTTCTGTTAAGCAACCAGCAATCAAACGGTGATGGTACTGCACCGGCTGTTGCCTGATACTCTCTCATATTTGTTGCCGTTTCGTTTGTGTGGTTGGTACAAACAACACCACCTAAAATATCTGAGTGCCCACTAAAAAATTTGGTTGATGAGTGCATTACATAATCAACTCCCATTTGCAGTGGTTTTTGCAAAATAGATGTGGCAAAAGTATTATCGCATGCAGTCGTAATATGGTGTTTTGCTGCCAGTGCAACAATTGCTTTTATATCTGCAATTTTTAATTGTGGGTTAGATGGTGTTTCCATCCATATCAATTTTGTATTTGGCTGAATCAGTTTTTCTATATTCTCAATCACCGTCATGTCTGTCTCACTAAAACTAACCTGCCAGCGTTTAAAAAACTTGTCCATTAAATAACGGGTGCCATGGTAACAATCATCCGGTATAATAATATGGCTGCCCGGCTCGAGTATATTTTCAAACAAAGCATTTACCGCAGCAAGGCCAGATGAGAATGCAATGGCAGTTACTGCTTCTTCCAAAGCTGCTATTTTATTTTCAACAGTTAATCTGTTTGGATTAGCTGCACGGGTATAAACAAAATCATTCAGCGAACCATCTGCTTTTCTTTCAAAAGTTGTGGAAAGGTGGATAGGTTGTATAATGTCGCTACCTGAAACATGATCGCTTTGGGCACCGTGCACTGCAATGGTTTCTATGTGTTGTTTTTTATTCTCCATAAATATTTCATTAAAGCCAGAAAACGTTGATAAAGGTACCATACACCTGCGTAACAAAAAAACGTATTAGCATGAAAAGTAATAAAATCAAATTGCTTAGTTGACCAAAATAAAACGTATTAAGTTTCTAAAATTAAAAATTGAAACAAAAAATCTAATCATGTAAAGGAGTTTAAAAGACAGTTCCCAAAAATTCTCTTTATAAAAAGCTTTAAAAAAATATTAATATGAAGCCTTTGCTTTTTTTTGTAAATAAAAAAGCCAATATACATTTTGCATAGTGGCTTTTTATAAAATATTGCTATTATTGTTTTACTGTTTTATAATTTTCTGCGTAACGCCACTGTCTGTTTTTAAAACATAAACACCGTTGCTGTATTTACTCATATCTATAACAAAAGCAGATTGTGTAACTTTTATTTGCTGCAATGGTTTACCACTTAAATCAGAAATTATAGCAATGCTGCCAATAGTTGCACCGCTAATGCTTACCATTTCCCTTACTGGGTTGGGATAAATTACCAATCTGCCAATTTGGTTATTTGATAATTTTATAATTGGAGAGAAAAATATTTTTGCATCCTTATCCATTTGTTTTATGCGATAATACGCAATACCGCTTAAAGTTTTTGAATCAGTAAAGTTGTAATTATTGGTACCATCGCCTTTACTATTTAAGTTTGCTATAATACTAAAGCTTACGCCATCACTGCTTTTTTCTACACTGTAATTAAGTACGTTATTTTCTTGAACAAGCCAATTTACAACCGCTTCCTTTTGCCCGTTTATTACTCCGTTTATTGAGAGCCACCGTACAGGTAACAAAGATGCTGTTGTTGTCTTCACAAAAAAACCACTAAACCCTGTTACTGCAAAGGTCACCTCCCATCTACTCACGTCGCTATTCCAAACAATATTAGCATCATTGGGATCAATTGTGGTAGCGGTACCTGTATATGAACTAGGTAATCCACTTCCATCACCACTTGTTCCAGGTCTCTTTTCTATCCTTAAATTAGCTATTCCGGAAGCATCTGCTGAACCTGTTGGTAATTTTAATATGTTACCTCCGTCAGCATTAAAATCGGTGAATTCCTGTTGAGTAAAATAAAGTGTAACGGTTGCCGTGGCAGTAGTTGAGTTTGCAGCAGGCGTTATTTCGTAATGACGCTTTCCAAAGGCTACAGGTTGAGAAGGTTCTATCCATACTTTTGCTGTCGTACTGCCACTAATTGGAGACGCCCCATTTGGAATAACGGTGGTTATTAAATCTGAACAAGTACCACTACTAAAGACGGTTGTACCTGTTATAGATAGTGTTTGAGTAATGTTCGACGTAGCAATACTTGGCGTAACTGCAGTGCTAGTTTGCCAGTTAGAAGTATTTCCTGTTAAGGCGAAATTAAATAGTGTACCGTCAAGTCCCGTAGTGGCGGTACTATTAGTTAAAGTTGTAACGCCAGCATTATTTGCACCACCAACACCTTGGTTGAATTTATAATACGCTACTAAGCCAGGTTCAGTGCCAAGCAACTCACAGTTTTTTCTGTTCATAATCTCAGTAGCTGTTAAAGCGCTACTCCAAATACGTACATCATCTATAGAGCCATTCAAAAACCCCAACGGTCCCGCATTGAAATAAGCTCCAATGTAAACTGCCTGTCCTGTTAACGCAGGAACACCTGTATTTGTAGATAATAATAGACCATCTTTGTATAGTTTCATGGTAGTACTTGGCGCATCATAAGTAACTGCAACATGGTACCAAGTATTCAGTGTTAATGGAGCAGGATCTTGAACTGCACTAAAAGTGCCGTTGTGTCCCGAAGATAATTGTCCATTTGGCACCCAAAAATAGTGTTGGCCATTACTTTCATCCCCGGAAATTATATTATTGTTCAAACCAGAGGAGTTGCTAATTTTAATCCACGCCTCTTTTGTGTAGCTTGCTGGCAGCAAAACGGGCGTTTGTATATAGTCGCTTGGAACAGTAGGATCAAAATTTAAACTTTTGCCTGTTTGTGCGCTCGAATTTAAAGTAATGACTGTTAATAAAACAGCAAGAAGGTTTCTTAAAACCGAGGAGTACATTTTTTTCATACATTCATTTTTGTGTGTAATAATTTTCGTTCAAATAATTGATTAAGATGCCTAATTGGTATTAAACTAAGTTATAGTATTTACTTTTATTTATAGAATAATACTGCTTAATTCTTCCAGTTAAACTCATAAATATGGTCAGGCTTTCTGATTTATTTATTGATAATCTAACGTTATCTGTTAATCGGTTAAAAAAATGGCTTACTATTTTCAAATAATAGGGAATTAGATTACAAAT
>JBBRPX010000218.1:0-6070 GCA_038227505.1 Chitinophagales bacterium | reverse complement strand
TATGGATAACATGATTCGTCAAGTGGTTTTTCGTACAATGAAAACGCAAGCACATTTTGCGGCAAACAAATAACGGTGTATATAATATGATATTGTTCGCCCTTCTTTACCCATTTGGGTAAAGAAATATCGTTAGGTCTGGCTGTATCATCTATGCAAATACATGGTATCATACTTCGTTATTAATTAAGACTCCCACATCTTCTACCCTGCAAATAATGTAGGTATATTCTTCGAGTTGAAAGTTTGAGATATAAAGACAGCCTTTGTTAAAACACATTAGCAGATCATCGGCTAATACTTTTCGTCCAAAATTTCTATCAACTTTTCTATTGCTGTACGCCACCCTGTATGGCAAATATTTTTTTTGCTGCGCTTTACGGTTCAATGCAATCTTTTGCGCTTCCAGGCTTTCGAGTACTGTTTGGATTTCAGGCGTTCTTGTTGACTTTATAAGGCTGTCAATTTGGTTCTGAATTTTTACACTTTGGTTTTTTATATCCAGTGGCGTTTCTCTCCAGTCCGTTAATAAAAATAGGCTTCCTTCTTTTTTTATTTTGTTGCCTGTGTGTTCATCTACGGCATCGCTATTTGTAAACGGAGGAATGTTTTTTAGAAAAACATAGTCGGGGTGTGGCGTTACCGTTATGCCATTGTAAAAGCCCCTTGTATTTACATCATCAACTACGTAGTAGTTAAATGTTTCGTCCTCAAATACAAAATAACTTTTGCCGCTTTTATCTGCATCTGTTTCAATCAGGTGGTGGAATATCAGTACATCTCCTACTTTGCAATTTTCCCAGCCATAAACAGCTTGCACGAGTTCACCTATCTGCACTATTTCGCCGTGTTCCATGTTACGGCTGTTATGTACCGAAGATATGGGCATAAAGAATGGGCTTTTTTGAGATACCTTTTCTCTGTTACTTTTTTGTTGCTCCTTGTTTACTTTAACAAGGAAAAGCCACGGCATTACTTGCATACTGATTTTCAATTTATTGTTTTGGTATTTCTTTTATTATTACACTTAACGGTTTGGTGTACTCCATAAATACCTTTTCTGCAATTCTATCGCTCTTTAGGGAAATAGCAATAAGCTACAATTCTCCTACCATATCTATGTAGTAATTTTTTCTTGCCGAAAATATTAACCTTGTAAAAGTCCCATATTGCACATACTGAAAATGTATTATCATACGCTTTGTAAATTTTTAGCATGAAAATCCATAACAGTAGTTATACCCAGTGCAGTTATTTGGTACTCTGGTTCATTTGTTAATGGGCTTCTTTCAATCATTGTTGTTACCGTTAACCTTTTTATGGCTGCTGTTATCAACGTCTTTTTAAATACACCCCCAAATCCATCTTCTATTGTTGTTCGTGAAACATAGCCATCTTTGTTTTCATAAAAGAACATCAATAAGATAATATCTAAATCAAAAAACCTTGTCTTACCTTTTATCGTTTTCAATGCCATTATTAGCGAAAATGAAAGCCTGTTTATTTCGCTGGCGCCGTCAAAGGCTGCTGTCAGTTTTTCTACATTAGCCCTCTGGTCTTTCCACTTTGTTACAAAATTGCCTACCCTGTGAAAATCCATATTTAATATGTAGGTATCGCTGTGAGATATTTTTGACATTACTGAAAGGGTATTGGCTATCTGCTTATCACTTACCGCCACCAGTTTTGTCTTTGCCATCATATCAAGCTGCTCTCCCTTTGTCATTTCCCTAAACTTCTCAATCTCCTTTTTATATTTCCATTTTATAGGATGCAGGAAGAATGTACCCGAAATCCCGATCTTAGCAAAAAGCATTAATTTTTCATCCAAGGTTGTGTTTTCGCTCCAAAATCTTGCTGTTTTAGCGGAGGTTGCGGCCCTTAATTCCACGGCTGTAAGTTTATCCCTGTGTTCCGGCTGGGCTAAATGAAACAGTGCATCAAAAGCTAATTCGTTAATAACTATGTCGTTAACCAAAGTTCTCCTTGCTCCCATAATTGTAAAATTAAGCATTTTGTAACGGTTACAAGATATTTATCTATTTTTGTAACCGCCACACAAATTAAAAATATGGATATTCCAACACACACACAATTCCTAAATCACCTACTTGAAAACAAAATCACCGTAATTTCTGTTGCTGCACAATTAGAAACGAGCCGTTTCCATCTGGGAGAAGTACTTAAAGGTAAGCGGCCCCTTACAGATTCATTACGTATTAAACTAAATTCTATTTTAGATACCGGTTTTGGCGATTCTCCCTCATTTCAATAATTTATAAGGTGCAAAATAGTTTTTGTGGTCCATGTATTTTGGCCCTCCATCCTTATCGGTTCCATTATCACTTATTCCATCTATACATATTACTGGCATAGGGTAGCATATTTTATAGACCGGTTCTCTGCCAAGTAATTTTTTTATTTCAAGGTAGCCTTCTGCTGTGGCACCGTTGTAATCAACTTTGTTGCCCAGCCACCTGTCAATGTTTCGGTCTTCATTGGCAGCTAAAAACGCATCGTAGAAACGTGAGTGTACCGCAAAGAAAAAAGTGCCACTCCATTGCTCAATGGTTTTGGTTTGTTCATCTACAACGCCGCCCGAAATTCCGCCACTATACAAATCAAAATCGTCTGGTATGTTATCCAAAAAATATTGCCAACTGTTTGGGCTTGTAAACAAAAAATCATCGTCTGCAATTATCGCATACTCCCATCCTTGTTCTTTTGCATACTGTACCACTTGCTTATAAGCCTGACTTATTCCTGTAAATGGTTTTCCAGGAACTACTATGCCGGGCCATACTGTTATCTTAACCCTGTGCTGTATGGCTTGCCGCATAAAAGATATGCGCCTGTCCTGTCTGGAATCAATGTGTATTATGTTGAGTGTATTCATAACCAACTCCAAGTTTTAATGTACGTCCTTAACTGATTATCATTTAGTTCACGCATACGGTATAGTTCGGCCCAGTTTTCTTTGAAGTGCGGATTTTTTTCGCTGCTGTTAATTGAAATATGGTGATCCATGTGATACAGAACTCCCTTTATTCTTTTAACTCGGTAGCCCAGCCTTGTAAATCGTTCCAGCCGTTCTACGTCTTCGGGGGCATAGCTTATCATTTTTTCGTTTTCCATGCCGCCTTCAATAAACTTTTCTTTTAGCCATGCCATTGCACCGCCACAACTGGGAGCATCAAAGGGGCGCATACCTTTAAACATTACGCCTCCCATTATTCCTACGTCAAGGCTTTTTTCAAGTGCTTCAAACCATGTTTCTCTTTGCACCCTTGCAAACCGGCCATCATAGCAATAAACCATATCTGCTTTATTTTCACGCAGCAATTTAATGCTTTCCAAAACTTGTAAAGGAGGCACAACCACATCAGCATCCCAATTATAAACTATTGGTGTTTCTACTGACTTCATCATGTCGTTAAGCATCTTTGTCCGGTGAAATTCTTTTAGGTCTGCGAAGTTTACGTAATCAACATTTGGTGTGTCTTTAAATTCATAGCCCCCTTGTTCACCGATTAATATTCTGCAATTAAATTCACGTTGCAGCATACAGATATTTAGCTGCATATTATTCTTTCTGTCGGGGTGATCGTAGAAAACAGGTATGCAAAAAGTAATATCGGGCAAATCAATTTTATTTACTTCGGCGTCTTCGTGATTGTAAACTATCCAATGCGGAGGGTAATAATCCTGCCAATCATTATCTTTTAAAAGCGGCCCGTCAAAATGAAAATTAGGACGGACAATTTTAGAGTATTCTTTTTCTCCTAAAAAAGCACCCCAAAAAGAAAATGTGCTATTGGATAAAATAAAATTGTCGCACATCGTCATAAGGCAAAGCTGCCCAATATCTGAAAGCCCATCAGCAAAATAAATATTTGGCAGGCATTGAAGATGTGTTTTTGCATAATTCAAATCATCGGAAAAAACTACAATGCTATAATTGCTCCAGTCTGAAAAGTTGTTGTACAATGCCCCTATGTAGTAATTAATTGGTAGTTGCCAATAATTAGAGTTGTTCACGTAATCACCTCTACGAATACTTATTGCTATTGTGGGCCTTGTAAACACATCGGAAAATTGCTCTTTAACTTCTGCTTGAAAGCTATGTGAAAAGGATAACTGCTCCCTAACCTTTTCTTTGTAATCATTGAAATATTTGTAAGATTGAAACCAGCCTTTTAACTCTACTGTGGTATTTATAAAATCTTCTTTGTAATTATCCCAGTGTTCGGGTGTATGCCTAAACGATATTTCCCCAGCCGTTTTATTAATTACGGGATCAATAATATATTCGGGTTGTGGAAACATGAAGTACTGGCTGTAATACCATTTAGGTATCTGCATATCGCATCCGTACTTTTGGCAAAAGCCAATCATTGCTGCTATTTGCCAGAGAGAATTTCCCAAACGGCCTCCGCCTGGTTTGCCAAGTAAAGGGTATATTATCATTAGTTGGTTAATTGGTTTACAAAATTATTTTTTCAAAACAAAAATCATCTTCTCGTAGAAGTGTATGCTAAATATTTCTTTTGATTCCTCTGGCATCCCAAATGGTATATAATCTCGGTTAACACTATCGCACAGATACTTGAAATAGTTCATTGTAGAGCTTCTGGGGTGGTCGAAGTTATTTGCGCTGCCCTGATATTGTTATAAATCCCAGTAGCTTGTTTGGCAGTCCTCCACAACGTAAATACCGCCCGATTTAAGCAGGGCAAAGTACTGGTTGAAGTCTTTTATTATTTCCTGGCTGTTATGGCTTGCATCGTCAACTATGATGTGGTACGGGGCTAATCCTTTGAGTTGGTCTTGATGGTTTGGCAGTTGTAGGAATTTTATGCGGCTGTCAAACCCTTGTAAAGATTTTTCGTAGATGTCAGCAATTACAATTTGGGTAAACTGGTGTGTAAAATAATCGGCCCACATTTTTGCAGAACCGCCTCCACGGTCAACAAATTCATATCCTCCAAATCCTAATTCCAAAATAGAGATTTGCTCATGCCTCCATTTAGCAAAATAGCTTTCATAAATGTCGCAGTAAAAATGATGGCCCCATTTATCGGTACCATGCTTTGTTGCGTAATCAGATAGTTTATTCATGCTGCAAACCTATTTTGATTTTTTCGTATTAACAACCGCTTTGTTTTTCAAAGCACTTTGCGCCTTTATTTTTCTAAAAAACTCTTTACACATAGACTTGTTGGGTGTCCACTCAAAACCTCCTTCTGTATCATCAACACTTACTGTAATAAATGTTTCTCCGTCTGTGGTAATGCTATGGGTAAAGTAGCGCATCTTGCCACGCTTTTGCCGTTCAACTTTTATCAATACTTTTTTCTTTGGCATCACATTAATTTTTGGGCTTGTTTTGCAAATTTTTTAGCAGCGTTTTGAATATTGAGTGCGGAAATATACATACAGTTATCCTTTACCACCATCTTCTTTTTTATTTCCTGTTGAGGAACTGTTTGGCCGGTAGCTGCCATTTGTAAATGCAGGTTTATGGGTTTTCCCATATCATTTATTTGCAGGGTTACTTCCTCAAAAGTTGCCTCAACCGTATCGCCAGTTTCGGTATTAATTTCAAATATCTTATGTCCTGGGTATTGCTTTATCTCCCACTTTTTTGTTTCGTATTTTTTTTCTGCTTGTCCAACGATAACAACTTTATCGCTATTAATTTTCGGTATCAGTTCCATTAAAATTTATTTTTAGTTCTGAAAAATTAGTGTCTTTATCAATACCCATATTAAGCAATGCGGCATCAACTCTTTCTTGTAGCCTTCGTTTATCTAACCTTCGTTGTGATCCAAAGTGTTCGTCAAAATCAATTTGGCAACACCTCATTTTTTGCACCAGCGCAATAAACTGTAAAAACGCAGCTTCTAATTTTATTTCTCTTTCGGTCATGTTAGACTATTTAATGCCATTTGTAAATTATTCTCCATCCTACTTGTTATTTCATGTAGGCGTATTATTGCTGGATTACCATTGCTATTATTGGCAATGTTTACTGGTTGTTTTTCAACTTCTTTTTTTAGAAGACGTTCGT